>NZ_BAAAMU010000047.1:0-76855 GCF_039529435.1 Nonomuraea maheshkhaliensis | reverse complement strand
GGGCGCCCGCCCGCGCGGCCCGGCCGGCCCGACCGAGCACGGACAGGGCGCTGGCCAGCGTGCCGCCCGACGGCCGCCCGTTCCCGCGCAGGAAGCCGCTGACCTTGAGCGGGACGCCCTCGGGGAGCAGGCCGACGGTGTGCAGGACGCCGAGGTCGTACGGGATCGAGTCGAAGCCGCAGGCGTGCACGAGCTTCGCGCCGCTCGTGACCGCCCGCTCGTGGTGGCGCACGTACATGCGGTCCACGAACTCCGATTCGCCCGTGAGGTCCAGATAGTGGGTGCCGGCGTCGGCGCAGGCGGCGACGAGCGGCTCGCCGTGCACGACGTACGGGCCGACCGTGCTCGCCACGACGCGCGTCCGCCGGGCGAGCTCCGCCAGCGAGGCCGGGTCGGTGGCGTCGGCGCGCAGGATGGGCGCGTCGATCCCGAGCCGCTCCAGCTTGGCCGGGTCACGCCCGGCCAGCGCCCACCGGGCGCCCGGCGGGGCGGCACGCGCGAGGTAGCGGGCGGTCAGCTCGCCGGTGAATCCGCTCGCGCCGAAGAGCACGATGTCGTACGGGCGCTCGTCCATGATCCCGAGGCTGGTCGAGAAGCGGGCCGGACGCAAGGGCTCGCTTACCCATGCTTGCGGAATCGCGGGAAAAGTTCCCTTCGTTCCTGCGAAAATGACGAAGCCGTGCGCGAAAGAGTCGAAGCCGTGACGTCACGAAGCATTAACGGATCCCTGTGAAGTTGCTGAGCGTCGTAAAGTTTGCGTCGATGGGGTTCAGTACACGTGGGGATGACGAATGCCGCAGATCTCGCCGCTGGTCGCCGGCGATCCCACCGAGCTGGGGTCTTTCCGGCTGTCCGGGCGGATCGGGGAGGGCGGCCAGGGCATCGTCTACCTGGGCGTCGACGACAAGGGCGAGCGGGCCGCGATCAAGCTGCTGCACGTCAAGTTCAGCGGTGACACCATCGCCAGGTCGAGGTTCGCCAGGGAGCTGAAGGCGGCGCAGCGGGTGGCGTCGTTCTGCACGGCCCGGGTGATGGAGGCCGATCTCGACGGCGACACGCCGTACATCGCCAGCGAGTACATCGACGGCCGGCCCCTGCGCGAGATCATCGAGGAGGACGGCCCGCTCACCGGCACCGTCCTCGACCGGCTGGCCATCGGCACCGCCACCGCGCTCACGGCGATCCACCACGCCTCGATCGTCCACCGCGACTTCAAGCCCGACAACGTGCTGATCGCCGCCGACGGGCCGCGCGTGGTCGACTTCGGCATCGCCCGGATCATCGACTCCACCGGCACGATCACCAGCCGCGCGATCGGCACCCCCGCCTACATGGCGCCCGAGCAGATCGCCGGCGACGACATCGGGCCCTACACCGACGTGTTCTCCTGGGGCGCCACCATCGCCTTCGCGGCGACCGGGGAGGTGGCCTTCGAGGGCAAGTCCATCGCGATGGTGCTCAACCGGATCCTCAACCACGAGGTCGACGTCGGCATGATGCACGAGCCGCTGCAGAGCGTGGTGCGCTCGGCGCTGTCGAAGTCGCCGGCCGAACGCCCCTCCGCCGACCAGATCCTGCTGCGGCTGCTCGGCCAGGCGTCCACCGTCGGGGCCTCCACGGCGGTGCTGACCAGGGGCGTGCAGGTCGCCAGCGACGACACCACGCCGTTCACCAGGGTGTCGGCCGGCTCGATCACGGAGCAGCCGGGCCGCCAGGGCACCGTGGCGCCGCCGTCCCAGACCGGCGCGAGCGCGGCGCCGTCGTCCACGAGCGGCGGCCCCGTGCCGCACGCCCAGGCCCGTGGCGGGCTGTCCCAGCTGACCACGCACGGTTCGCCGGCGCAGCAGCAGGAGCACCGCACGACCGGGCAGACGGGATCGGCTCCGCTCACCGGACCCTCGGGGCAGGCGGGCGCGCCGTACGCCGGCCCCGCGCCGCAGGACGGAGGCGGGCCGCCGTACCCGATGGGCGAGCCCGCCGGGCCCGAGCGCAGCCGGCGGGCGCGGGTGTGGCTGGGTGTGCTCACCGCGCTCGCGCTGCTGGCCGCCGCCGCGATCGCGCTGGTCCTGAACGGCTGGAGCCCTCTGGCGTTCACCGGCGACACGACCCCGGAGCGCACGTCCAACGCGGGCTCCGGCGCCGGCCTGTCCTCGGTCGTGGACAAGGTGGCCCAGACCGGGAAGATCGTCATCGGCGTCAAGGGCGACCTGCCGGGCGTCGGGCTGCAGAACGGCGACGCCTTCCAGGGCTTCGACGTCGAGATCGCCAAACGCCTGGCGACGGGGCTGGGGGCCAGGCAGACGACGTTCGTCAGGGTCGGACGCGACGACCGCGCGTCGTCGCTGGCCGACGGCGAGACCGACCTCATCGTCGCCACCTACTCGATCGACAAGAGCGACACCCAGTTCGCCGGCCCCTACTACCTCGCCCACCAGGACCTCCTCGTGCACGCGGGCGGCGGGATCGACGAGCTCGGCGACCTGAAGGGCAAGCGCATCTGCGCGCCCAACAGCCCGTCGGTCGGCGCCGTCCAGGACCGGGTGAAGGTCGTGCCGGTGGTGGCCAGCGACTACGCCGCCTGCATGGACCTGCTCAGGAGCGGGAAGGTCGACGCGGTGCCCGGTGACGATCTGATCCTGGCCGGCTTCGCGGCCAGGGAGAACCTGCGGTACAAGATCCTCGGCGCGAAGCTCACCAACGAGCGCTACGCCGTCGGCATCAGGGACGGCGACGTGAAGACCTGCAAGGCGGTGAAGGCGGTGATCGCCGACCTCTACGCCAAGGGCGTCGTCGGGCAGCTCCTGACCAGCCATTTCGGAAAGGTCGAGTTCAAAGCGGAGCTGAAAGTGCCCGCGATGGAAACCTGCTGATGACAAGCGGGTAACATCCCCAACGTCAATGAATCACGCTGCGAGTTAGGGGAAGGCCATGGCGTCGTCAGCCACTGCGCCCGTCAAGGTGCCCGTCAAGGTGACAGTCACCGGAGCCGCCGGCCAGATCGGCTACGCACTGCTTTTCCGCATCGCGTCGGGGCAGCTGCTCGGCGCCGACGTGCCGGTCAAGCTCAGCCTGCTGGAGATCCCCGCGGCGGTGAAGGCGGCCGAGGGCACCGCGATGGAGCTGGACGACTGCGCGTTCCCGCTGCTGTCCGGGATCGAGATCACCGACGACCCGAACGTCGCCTTCAACGGCGCCAACATCGCCCTGCTGGTCGGCGCCATGCCGCGTAAGGCCGGCATGGAGCGCGGCGACCTGCTCGGCGCCAACGGCGGCATCTTCGGCCCGCAGGGCAAGGCGATCAACGAGCACGCCGCCGACGACATCAAGGTCCTGGTCGTGGGCAACCCGGCCAACACCAACGCGCTCATCGCCCAGAAGAACGCGCCCGACGTGCCGGCCGACCGCTTCACCGCGATGACCAGGCTCGACCACAACCGCGCGCTGTCGCAGCTGGCGGCCAAGCTCCAGGTGCCGGTGACCGAGATCAAGAAGATGACGATCTGGGGCAACCACTCGGCCACCCAGTACCCCGACCTGTTCCACGCCGAGGTGGGCGGCAAGGTCGCGGCCGAGCAGGTCGAGTCCGACTGGCTGAGCGGCACGTTCATCCCGACGGTGGCCAAGCGCGGCGCCGCCATCATCGAGGCCCGCGGCGCCTCGTCGGCCGCCTCGGCCGCCAACGCCGCGATCGACCACGTCTACGACTGGGTCAACGGCACCGAGTGGACCTCCGCCGCCGTGGTCTCCGACGGCTCCTACGGCGTGCCTGAGGGCCTCATCTCGTCCTTCCCCGTCAAGGCGGCGGGCGGCAAGTTCGAGATCATCCAGGGCCTCGACATCGACGCCTTCTCCCGCGAGCGCATCGACGCCAGCGTGCGCGAGCTGGAGGAGGAGCGTCAGGCGGTCAAGGAGCTGGGCCTCATCTGAGCGGTCCCCGCGTTCCATCGAGCGCGCGCGTCCTGTCGGCGGGGCGTGCGCGTTCTGCTGTACGTCGGGCCGTTCCGGCCGCCGTTGCGCCAGGGCTCGCCTCGTCGCAGGGCCACGGCAGGATCGCCGCGGCGGACTGGGGGGTGGCGAAGATCACGCCGGCCGCGGCCAGGAGGCTGCCGGCCACGATGAGGCCGCCGAAGATCAGCTTCGTGACCCTTGGTGAAAAGCTCCTCACATTTAGGTATCACAGCACACATTGCCCCGCCGTATGGCTCATTTCTCGGAAAGCGCTCCCCAGGCGTCGGAGACGATGTCGCGCAGCGACGCCCGTTCGGGCTTCCAGCCCAGCTCACGCTGGATCCGCGCGGACGAGGCGACCAGGACGGCCGGGTCGCCGGCGCGCCGCTCGCCCACCACGGCCGGGATCTCGTGCCCGGTGACCTCGCGGCAGACCGAGATCACCTCCTGCACGGAGAAGCCGGTGCCGTTGCCCAGGTTGTAGATCCGGTGCTCGCCGGGCGTGATCGCCCCGAGCGCCAGCAGGTGGGCCCTGGCCAGGTCGGACACGTGGACGTAGTCGCGCACGCAGGTGCCGTCGGGCGTGGGGTAGTCGGTGCCGAACACGCTCACCGACTCGCGCTCGCCGGTCGCGACCTTGAGCACGTTGGGGATGAGGTGGGTCTCGACCGCGTGCCGCTCCCGGAAGCGGCCGTAGGCGCCCGCCACGTTGAAGTAGCGCAGGCTCACCGCGCCCAGCCCGCGCAGCCCCGCGTAGGCGCTCAGGGCCGTGTCCACGGCCAGTTTCGAGGCGCCGTAGGGGTTGGTCGGGCGCGTCGGGTCGTCCTCCTCGATCGGGGAGCGCTCGGGCTCGCCGTACGTGGCCGCCGTCGAGGAGAACACGATCGAGCCCACGCCCGCGTCGCGCATGGCGTCGAGCAGCGCCAGCGTGCCGCCCAGGTTGTTGGCCCAGTAGAGCCCCGGCTTCTGCACCGACTCGCCCACGAGCGACTTGGCCGCGAAGTGCAGCACCGCGTCCGCGCCGGCGAGCGCGGGCCCGGCCTCGTGGATGCCGGCCTGGACGAACCTGGCGCCCTCCGGCACCGCGTCCTGGTGCCCGGTCGACAGGTCGTCGAGCACGGTCACCTCGTGTCCCGCCTCGACGAGCTGCGCGGCGACGACACTGCCGACATATCCGGCACCACCGGTGACCAGCAGCCTCATGTTCACTCCTGTTCAAATATGTTTGATTTTGTACGGCTTGCCGTTCAGCATACGCGGGAAACCCGACGAGTACGCTGCCAACCACCATGTTTGACACCGTCGCGGCCAACATCGCCCTGGTCCTGCTCTTCATCCTGATCGGGGGCTTCTTCGCCGCCGCAGAAATCGCCATGGTCTCCCTGCGCGACAGCCAGGTCCGCAAGCTCTCGCAGCGCGGGCGCAGGGGCGAGCGCGTGGCCAAGCTCGCCCGCGATCCCAACCGGTTCCTGTCGGCCGTGCAGATCGGCGTGACCGTGGCCACCATGCTGTCGGCCGCGTTCGGCGCCGACCGGCTGGCCGCGCAACTCGTCCCCGTGCTGACGGGCTGGCGGGTGCCCGAGGCCGTGGCGCCCGTCCTGGCACTGGTGCTGGTGACGCTGGCCATCTCGTACTTGTCCCTGGTCCTCGGCGAGCTGGCGCCCAAGCGGCTGGCCCTGCAACGGGCGGAGGGCCTGTCGCTCTACGTGGCGCCCTTCCTCGACCGCATCGCCTCCCTGTCGCGCCCGATCATCTGGATGTTGTCGAAGTCCACCGACGGCGTGGTCAAGCTGCTCGGCGGCAACCCGCACGCCGACCGCGAGGAGGTCACCACCGAGGAACTGCGTGACATGGTGGTCGGGCACACCGACCTGACCGCCGACGAGCGCAAGCTCATCGGCGAGGTGTTCGCCGCCGGCAAGCGGCAACTGCGCGAGGTGATGCTGCCGCGCACGGAGGTCGAGTTCATGGAGGCCGACACGCCGCTGAACGAGGCCGCCCGGCTGGCCGCCACACTCCCGCACTCGCGCTTCCCCGTCTATCGCGGCTCCTACGACGAGGTGATCGGCTTCGTCCACGTACGCGACCTGCTCGACCCGGAGCTGATCGGCCGGATCGAGCCGATCAGCGCGGTCGTGCCGATCAGGACGGCCAAGTTCGTGCCCGCCTCCAAGCGCCTGCTCACCACGCTCAACGAGATGCGCGACGAGGGCCAGCACCTGGCCATCGTGGTGGACGAGTACGGCGGCACGGCCGGTATCGTCACCATGGAGGACCTGGTCGAGGAGCTGATCGGCGACATCAGGGACGAGTACGACGTCGAGGAGGACGTCGTCGTCCTGCCCGCCGGCGAGATCGAGATCGACGGCCTGACGAACCTCAACGACTTCGCCACCGAGACCGGCATCCGCCTCCCGGACGGTCCCTACGAGACGCTGGCCGGCTTCGTCATGGCCATGCTGGGTCACCTTCCTGAGGAGGGGGAACGGGTCGAGCTGGCCGGGCTCGAACTGACGGTCACCGAGCTGGACGGCCGCCGGATCGCCCGGGTACGGGTGAAACGCCGACCAGTGACCGAGTCGCCGCCCGACCAGGATTCCTGACACAATTGCCTGCTATGGCCAGACCTCGTGTACTCTCCGGCATCCAGCCCACGGCGGACTCTTTCCATCTGGGCAACTACCTGGGTGCCGTCCGCCAGTGGGTCACCTTGCAGGAGACCCACGACGCGTTCTACTGCGTGGTCGATCTCCACGCGATCACCGTGCCGACCGAGCCCGCCGCGCTGCGCCGCCGCAGCCGCGTGGCCGCGGCCCAGCTCTTCGCCGCCGGGCTCGACCCCGAGCGCTCCACCGTCTTCGTGCAGTCGCACGTGCGCGAGCACACCGAGCTGGCGTGGGTGCTGATCTGCCTCACCGGCATGGGTGAGGCCGCCAGGATGACGCAGTTCAAGGACAAGTCGGCCAAGTTCGGCGAGAGCGCGGCCAGCGTCGGCCTGTTCACCTACCCGATCCTCCAGGCCGCCGACATCCTGCTCTACCAGGCGAACCGGGTCCCGGTCGGCGCCGACCAGAAGCAGCACCTCGAACTCACCCGTGACCTGGGGCAGCGCTTCAACCACCGGTTCGGCGACACGTTCACGCTGCCGGAGCCGCACATCCTCAAGGAGGTCGAGAAGATCACCGACCTCCAGGACCCGACGGCGAAGATGTCGAAGTCGTCCTCCAGCCCGGCGGGCATTCTCGACGTCCTGGAGCAGCCGGGGCCACTGCGCAAGAAGGTCATGCGCGCGGTGACCGACACGGGCTCCGAGGTCCTCTTCGACGAGGAGAACAAGCCCGGCATCTCCAACCTGCTGCGCATCCTGTCGGCGCTGACCACCACGCCCATCCCCGAGCTGGTCGCCCGCTACGAGGGCCAGGGCTACGGCACGTTCAAGAAGGACGTCGCCGAGGCGGTCGTGGAGACGTTCTCGCCGATCAGGGAGCGCACCGAGAAGCTGCTGTCCGACGAGGCCGAGCTGGACCGGTTGCTGGCGATCGGCGCCGGGCGCGCCGCCGCGGTGGCCAAGGAGACCATGGCTCTCGTCCGCGAGCGGGTGGGCTTCCTGCCTACGCTGTGACCTCACGGCCGTCAAGGGCCGGGCGCGCCGGTCAACCGGCGCGCCCGGCCCTTTTCCCGCCCCGCTCCCCGAGCCCGCCCCGGCCCGGGGACGGGCCGCTCATCTCGTCCGCGCCGCCCGGTGCACGCGCAGCAGGGCCCGCAGGGCCGCCAGGCTGGGCCTGGTGAGACGTACGTCGCCACGGACGGCGGTCCAGCCGGACGGATCCCGTTCGAAGGTCCATCCGGAGAACTCGCGGTTCGCCTCCTGCAGCAGGTGTTCCATGACGAAGTCGGCACTCGGCGCACTAGACATGAACGCACAGTGGCATGTGAACGCCTGTGCGTGACGAACTCGGGCGAAGGATCTCCCCGTTCGCGATGACCGAACTCCCAGTTCGCACCTCAGCCGGGGATGCCTCAGATGGGGATGCCTCAGATGGGGATGCCTCAGATGGGGATGCCTCAGATGGGGATGTCGTGCCGTTCGGCCAGATAGCGGACCTCAGGCGCCCACGACGGGCGCGCCCGGCGCGCCAGTGACCTGACCATCTCCCGCAGCAGCAGCTTGTGGTCGAGCTCCTCCGGGCACTCGCGCTCGATCCGCAGCAGGTGGAGCAGGCTGGCGGCGTCGTCGCCCAGGTCCTCGCAGGCGCGGGCGACGTGGCCGAGATGGGTGGCGCGCCGCTCGATGGACGGCGTGCGCCGCAGGTCGATGTCGTCGGCCAGGCGCAGCACCGCCTCGGGGCGGCCGATGTCGTGCTCGATGCTGGCGACATGGATGGCGAGGTTGGTGGGCCCGAAGAAGGCCAGGTCGTAGTCGGGCGAGGCGTCGTCCACGCGTTCGGCCAGCCGCGCGGCGGGCCCGCGCAGGCGTTCCCTGGCCCCGTCGTCGTCGCCCATCCTGGCCTCGCCGATCGCGGTGAGCAGGTGCAGCGCGCCGAGCGCCTTGAGATGGCGGTCGTCGCCGTCGGCGACGTGCGGTTCGAGCAGCTCGATGCCACGCCGGCCGACGTCGTACGCGATCTCGTGCATGTCGTCGGAGAGCATCGACTGCCCGAGGTTCCAGTACGCCCACGCGATCATCAGCGGGTCCTCGGACTCCTCGGCGAAGCGCATGGCCCGGTCGGCCGCGAGATGCGACAGATCCACCCGTCGCAGGTGCTTCAGCACCCCCCTGGCCAGCAGGTACGCGTCCGTCGCCACGCGGTAGGAGTCCGGCGCGTGATCGAGCACCAGGTTCTCGGCGTCGGTGACGAGGGAGGGCAGCGCGGCCATGAGGATCGAGTAGCGGCGGGTCGAGGTGAACCAGGCGTTGCGCGCCGCGGCCACCCGCTCGGAGAGCTGCTCGGCGTCGGGCGGCTCGATGTCGGGCGCCAGCGACCGGCACGTGAACAGGGCCCGCTCGATGTCGCCGATCTGCGGCCTGCTGGGCTCGTGGGAGTCGCGCGGGGTCTCGCCTAAGAGGACCGCGGTGCGGACGCCGAGCACTTTGGCGATCTCCCTGAGCAGTGGCAGCGACGGTGTTCGCTTGCCGTGCTCGATCAGCTCGATGTGCCTGGGGGTGCACCCGGACTGGGTGGCCAGCGCGGTGGTGCTCATGCCCCGCCGTTCGCGCTGAAGCCTGACCATTTGCCCGGTGGCTATTTCGGACATAGGCGTGACGCCTCCTGGATCGGTCGCAACACCCCACAGGTTAGGGCTCCCGATGTCCGCCCGTACGGGTTTCCGCCCTGCTCAGGCCGTATCACGCGGAGAACGGCGGGCAGGCGGGCGCTCCCGGGGAACGCGTAGAACATTCATGTTTCGGTCGCGGTCGGGAGCGCGAGCAGGCCGTCCTCATCGCGGGCGGGCGCTGGTCGGGCCGGACACTCAGGGGCGGGTGCTCAGCGGTAGCGGCGGCGGCCCACGTGGACCAGCAGTTCGCGGAGCACGTCGGCGGCCTGGCGTACCGTCTCCTCCGGCAGCGCCGCGGTGATCTCGGTGTGGGCCCTGGTCGAAGCCTTCAGTGCCGCCCTGGCCTGGCGCCGGCCCTCGTCCGTCAGCCGGACCCAGCGGCTGCGCGCGTCGCCCGGGTCGGCCTCGCGCTCGACGTATCCGGCCGCCGCCAGCCGCTGCAGCACGTTGCTGATGCCGCCCGAGGTGAGCATCAGCGACTTCGACAGCTCGCTCGGCTTCATCCGGTAGGGCGGATCGTCGGCTCGGTTGAGCGTCGTCAGCACGTCGAACTCGGCGTACGTCAGCCCCAGCTCCGACAGCTCCGCCTTGATCGCCTGCTCGAACAGCAGGTGGAGGCGGGTGACGCGCTTGCCCAGCTCCAGCGTGGCGATGAGCGACGACGGCAGCCCCGCCTCTTTCCAGCGGGGCACGAGCGCGTCGATCTCATCCTGTTTCACGCCATCGAGGATACCCAGCGGCAGATTGCTTTCTGAAAAGCTTCTTAATAAGCTTTTGACTATGCATAGTCTGATCAAGAACGGCCTCGTCATCGACACCGAGCCGGAGCCCGTCGTCCTCGGCCACGCCGACGTGCGCGTCGAGGACGGCGTGATCACCGAGGTGGGCCGGGACCTGCCCGAAGCCCGGGGAGCGGAGGTGGCGCAGGTGATCGACGCGACCGGGCGGATCGTGCTGCCCGGCTTCGTCGACACCCACCGCCACACCTGGCAGGCGGGCATCAGGGCGGCCGGACCCGACGTCGACTTCCCGCAGTACATGCGGCGCGTCTTCGACGAGCTGGCCCCGCGCCACCGCCCTCAGGACGTCTACGCGGGCACCCTGGCCGGGGCGCTGGAGTGCCTGGACGCCGGCATCACCACGCTCCTCGACTGGTCGCACGCCCAGTTCACCCCCGAGCACACCGGCGCCTCCGTCCGGGCGCTGCGCGAGTCCGGCATCAGGGCCGTCTTCGGCTACTGCTACGGCGGCCCGCCCGGCGGGCTGGTCGCGGAGACCCGCCGGGTGCGCGAGACGCTCTTCGACACGCCCGGCCTGGTCGGCATGGCGATGGCGGCCCTCGGCCCCGAGATAGCAGAGGAGAAGCGCGTCCTGGAGGAGTGGCGGCTGGCGGAGGAGCTGGGCCTGCCGGTCACCGCGCATCTCGGCGGGCACGGCAGGGAGAACGCGGTCAAAGGGCTCGCCTTCCTGGAGGAACACGGGCTGCTGGCCGTCCCCACCACGTTCGTGCACGCGCTGCACTACACCGACGAGGAGTTCCGGCGCATCGCCGCCGCCGGCGGCACCGCCTCGGTCTCGCCGGTGGACGAGATGAACCTGGGCCTGGGCTACCCCACCACCGGCCGGGCCAGGGCGGCGGGCGTCCCGACCAGCCTGAGCGCCGATACCGTGGTGTGCGCCCCCGGCGACATGTTCAGCCAGATGCGCACCGCCCACCTGCTCGAACGCGGCCGCCCCGACGGCGCCGGGCTCGGCTTCACCACCCGCGACGCGCTGCGCCTGGCCACCATCGAGGGCGCCGAGGTGCTCGGCCTGGCCGGCGTCGTCGGCTCGCTGCGGCCGGGCAAGCAGGCCGACCTCGTGCTTCTGCGTACGGACACGTTCGGCATGGCCGCCGCCCACGACCCGATCGGCGCGGTCGTGCTGAACGCCGACACCAGCGTGGTCGAGACGGTCATGGTCGCCGGGCGTGTGGTCAAGCGCGGTGGGCAGTTGCTCCACCACGACCCGGCCGCGGTGCGCACGGCCCTGGCAGAGACGGCGGCCGCGATGGCAGGGGCGTGATCACGGGGTAGGAGCAGCTCCGGGAAGAGGGGCGGGCGATGGCGAGTCTGACGGAACGCGTCGAGTCGGTGAAGTCGTGGGGCCGGGCCAAGGTGGAGCGGTGGCGGGTGCGCCGGCTCTCGCTCGACCACCTCATCAGGGCGGTGCGCCGCTACCAGGCGCAGTCGGGCGACCTGCTGGCGGGCGCGGTCACCTACTTCGCGTTCCTGTCCTTCTTCCCGCTGGTGGCGCTCTCGTACGCCGTGCTCGGGTTCGTGGTGGCGACCAGCGATGCCACCAGGGACGCCCTGCAGCAGGCGATCGAGGAACGGCTGCCCGGCATCGCCGAGAACCTCGACCTGGCGAGCATCGCCACCGCCAGGGAGACCGCCGGCATCATCGGTCTGCTCGGCCTGCTCTACGCCGGGCTCGGCGCGCTCGACGCGCTGCGCACGGCGCTGCGGGAGATGTCGATGACCACCGCGCCGCCGCTCGGCTTCTTCGCCGGCAAGCTGCGCGACCTGGCCGCGCTGGTCATGATCGGCGTGACGGCGATCGTCTCCGTGCTGGTCGCCGGGTTCGCCACGACGGCGACGGACAAGGTCCTGCACTACCTGTTCGGCGGGTCCGCGCTGGCCGGCCTCGGGCTCAGGGTGGCCGGGGTGGTGGCGAGCGTGGGGGCCGACTGGCTGCTGTTCGTGATCCTGCTCGGCTGGGTCGCGCGCTCGGCCCAGCCGTTCCGTGAGATCGCCAAGGGGGCGCTGCTCGGGGCGGTCGGGTTCGGCGTGCTCAAGCAGATCGCGACGCTGCTGCTGGCGACCACGCTCGGCAACTCGGCGCTGTACGGCACGTTCGCGGTCATCGTCGGCCTGCTGGTCTGGATCAACTTCTCGGCCAGGCTCGTGCTGCTCGTCGCCGCCTGGACGGCCACCGCCGGGCTCTGCCCGCCCCCTTTCCCCACGCCGATCCCCGGTTCAGGTCCCGGTTCAGGTCCCGGCTCCGGCTCGGAGGAGGTGGGCAGGCTCTCAGAGGCGTGAGCGGGTGCGCCTGCGGTGGATGCCGTACGCGAGCCAGATCAGCCCGAACAGCAGCCCGCCACCGATCACCAGCGAGCCGATCATCCTGGTGTCGTCGGTCTGCCTGCCCGCCGCCGAGTCGAGCAGCGGCGGCTGCGGGGCCGGCGTGACCGAGGTGCCCGGCGAGGCGGAGGCGGCCGGCGCAGGCGCCGCGACCGGGAGCGGATCGACCAGCTGCCCGACGGGAGCGGCCTTGCCCCGCACCGAGAAGCCCCAGTCGAGCAGCGAGGCGACCTCGTCCCAGAAGAAGCCCTCGTGCCGCATGATGCTCACCACGATCGTGTGGCCGCCCCGGGTGGCCGCGCCGACGAAGCTCGCGCGGGCCTTCGACGTCCAGCCGTTCTTGACGCCGACCATGCCGTTGTAGCGCCAGAGCAGCTTGTTGTGGTTGCTGATCTCGTAGTGCCCTCTGGGCGCCGGGAACTTCGTGGTCTTCGTGCTGATGTAGCGTTTGAAGTCCGGGTTGGCCAGGCCGGCACGGGCGATCAGCGCCAGGTCGTACGCGGAGCTGCTCTGCCCCGGCTTGTCCAGGCCGCTCGGCGTCCTGGCCACGGTGTCGAACGCCTGCAGCCGCTTGGCCTCGGCGTTCATGTCACTCATGGTCTTGTCGAGGCCGCCGTTCGTCTCGGCCAGGGCCATGGCGGCGTCGTTGCCCGACGACATCAGCAGGCCCTTGAACAGGTCGTCGATCTTGTACGTCGCCTTGACCGACAGCCCGACCGCGCTGCCCTCCTGGTTGCAGGCGTTCCTGCTGGGCCGGATCTTGCGATCCTTGTCCAGCTTCGGGATCAGCGTGAGCGCGGTCAGCGCCTTCAGCGTGCTGGCCGGCAGATAGCGCCCGTGGGCGTCCTTCGCCGCCAGCACCTGCCCCGTGTCGGCGTCCGCGATGACGTACGAAGTAGCCTTGCTCTTGGGCGGCTTCTTGACGCCTGCGGGGGCGACCAGTCCGCGGCTGCCCAGCGCCTCGCCGCCGACCGGGGTCGTCGGCGCGGCGTACGCGGTCCCGCTGGTCAGCGAGGCCGCGGCGATGAGTGCCGTGACCGGCACGAGTTTCGTCCACATGGCGGTCTCAGCGTAGCTCCGTGTTAATGCCCATGTGGCGACACATCCCCCGAAGATCCACCTTCGATACTAGAGAGGCGCATGTGTCACGAAAGCTGGCCGCATTCCTCATCATTCTCGGCGTGTTTATGATCTTCGAGTGGGTGAATCTCGGGTTTAACTTGGCCGACGGGCATCCGACCGCCTTCTACGTCGTGCACGGCGTCCTGATCGCGGTGAACGTCGTCCTCGGGGTCGTCCTGGGGATCATCGGCTGGAGGGCCGTACGCGGCTCCGGGTCCGGCTCCGATGGGGACGCCGCGCTCAAGGGCCGCAGAGGAGACGGCGGGTGACGGCGTGCAGCTCGTCGGCTTCCTCGCGCGAGTCGCCGATCGAGGTGAAGCCCAGCTTGCCGTGGTCGGGCAGCGCGCCGAGCAGGTGGAAGACGTTCCCGGTACGCCGGTTCGCGTCGAAGCCGAGCCCGAGGCGCTCCGCCGTCCGCATCACCTCGCCGGGCGTACGCCCACGCAGGCATGGCGAAGCACAGTTGTCGGTCGCGGTGTAGAACTTCGGCTGATTTCCGGACATGAGATGACCGGTGGCCTCGTCGTACGTGGCCCCGGTCGTCAGCACGGCGGCCCCGAACGGATGCGTCGTGCCGCCGATCCGCAGATTGATCTCGCACAGCAGCGCCGCGTACCCGGCGTCGGCCTTCAGCGCGAAGAAGTCCATCCCGAACAGCCCGACCACGCCCCGCCCGGCCAGCGCCTCCGCGATCCGCCGCGCCGACGAGCCCACCTCGGCGCGGTACTCGGGCGCGGCGGGGAACGTGCAACCCTGGTAGACCTGCCCGTTCGGGCCGCCGAGCACCTGGTCGTGGGTGGCGAGCACCTGGGCCTGCCCGCCCGGCGTGATCTGCGCCAGCGCGCTCGGGTAGTAGAGCGGGCGGTGTTCGATGTACTCCTCGACCACGGCCCCCCGGTCGCGGATCTTCGCGGTGAAGCTGCCCCAGCTCTCACCCGCCGCCGAGAAGCTCGTCATCGCCCGGTCGGACTTCGGGACGATCACGTTGCCGAGCCCCGAATACCCGTCGTTCAGCTTGACGATCACCCGCTCGCCGGGCAGCGCCTCGATCGCCTCCTCGATCTGGAGCTCGGTGCGCACGTCGCCGAAACCCCGCGCCATCGGCACGCCGGCCTCGTGTCCCACTTCCCTGGCCCCGCTCTTGGAGCCGTAATAGGAAAGGGACGTCGCCGGTCCGTAGAGGGGCACGTTGAGTAACGACGCGAGCTGCTCCTCCAGCTCGCTCAGGACGAACGGCACCAGCCAAGCGTCACCGACGATCGCGGAGCGTAGTCGCTCGATGGCGTCGGGGCGGTCGAGCAGGTTCCTGGTCAACGGCTGGGACCAGGGCTCGTCGAGGCTGATCAGCGTCAGACGCTTGGCGGCGCCATCCGGATCGGGCAGGAACGCGAGGTAGTAGTCGACGATCTCGGGGTCGACCGGGGCCGAGGAGAGGTAGACCACCTTGACGCCGGGCTCGCGGAGCGTCAGCAGGAGGAACAGCAGGCGCTCCTCGTACGACCTGGCTCCCGTGATCCGGCGCAGCTCATCCTGCGGAAGGGAGAGCGAGGGCACGACCACCAGGGTCCCCTCACTCGGCTCGAAGATGCTCAACCCAGCATTCTTCTCCCCGAACGGGATATTAGTGATCATATAGCGAGTGAAACACGCATTCTTCTCAAAGACAGCCATCGCTAGAGTGTGATGACCATGACAGAAGGTGACAGGATTCGGAATCGCTGACCACGTTTGAACTGACAGCATCGGGTCACGATCTACTGATCCCTTGTGACTATTTCCGGGTCAGCCGGACCGGCACGGAGCGTGACGACCTGCGGTTACGGTCGTGTCATCGGCTAACTTTTGGTGTGACTGTCGGCGCGAAGCGGCACGAGAGCGATAAAGTCGAAGCATCGCCATCGGGCTCACGGCCGACCGCTGTGCTCCCGGCCGGAGCGGCGCTCGCGACGATGAATGCGAAGCCCGTGCTGACGATCTCGCGCACCGAAACCAGTGGGTGTGTCTTTGGATTCGCCGAGCGGCCGCTCTAACCGGGTGGCCACCACGGGATGGGATGGTTTATTTGACGCGCATGAGCCGCGATGGCCGACACGTGTGGGGCCGCGCGGCATGGGACGGGATGGTGACATATGCGGGGACGTGAGCTTCGGGGGGAACTCGACGCGTTCCTGGCGGAGATGGAGCAGGATCTCGTGGCCTTCCGCCGCGACCTGCACATGCACCCCGAACTGGCCTTCGCCGAATACCGCACCACGCAGCGGATCGCCGAGCGGCTCACCGCCGCCGGGCTGACCCCTTCGGTGCTGCCGCGAGGCACGGGGCTGATCTGCGACGTGGGCAGCGGCGACGGGCCGACCATCGCGTTGCGGGCCGACATCGACGCGCTGCCGCTGCAGGACGAGAAGGACGTGGCCTACCGCTCGACCGTGGCCGGAGCCTGCCACGCCTGCGGCCACGACGTGCACACCACGGTGCTGCTCGGCACCTCGCTCTTCCTCGCCCAGCAGGCCGCCGCCGGGCTGCTGCCCGGCCGCGTACGCCTGATCTTCCAGCCCGCCGAGGAGCTGCCCGGCGGCGCGCTTGAGGTCATGGCCCAGGGCGGCATCAGCGGCGTCGACCGCATCTTCGGCCTCCACTGCGACCCGCGGGTCGACGTCGGCCAGCTCGGCCTGCGGGCCGGGCCCATCACCTCCGCCTGCGACAAGATCGCGGTGCGGGTGTCCGGGCCCGGCGGCCACACCGCCCGTCCCCACCTGACCGCCGACCTCGTCTTCGCGCTGGCCAAGATCCTCACCGAGCTGCCCGCCGCGCTGTCGCGCCGGGTCGACCCGCGCTCGTCGCTCAGCCTCGTCTGGGGCAAGGTCGTCGCGGGCTCGGCGGCCAACGCCATCCCCGACGACGGGGTGGCGGAGGGCACCGTGCGCTGCCTCGACGAGGACGCCTGGCACGCCGCCCCCGACCTGATCAAGTCGCTGCTGGAGTCGGTCGCGAGCGCCTACGGCGTCGAGGCCACCCTTGACTACACGCGCGGGGTGCCGCCGGTGGTCAACGACGAGGTCAGCGTCGAGATGCTGGGCGAGGCGGCCGAGCAGGCGCTGGGCGCGGGGGCGGTCGTCCCCACACAGCAGTCGCTCGGCGGCGAGGACTTCGCCTGGTACCTGGAGTCGATCCCCGGAGCGTTCGCCCGGCTCGGCACGCGCTCGCCCGACGGGATCACCTACGACATCCACCAGGGCACGTTCGACGTGGACGAGCAGGCCATCGCCATGGGGGTCAGGGTCATGGCCACCACGGCGCTGACCTCGCTGTGGGAGGTCGGCCCGCTCGACTCGATCACGAGCGCCATGGCCTGAGCCCGCGCCGCCCGGCCGGAGACACCGTCCCCGCCGGGCCCCCCCCCCCCCCCCCCCCCCCCCCCCCCGCTCCCTCTCCGCCGCACAGCGGCGGAGTTTCCTGGGGGAGCGGGCGGCGGGGTCGTTGGTTTTCACTGGCCTGCGCGGGTGACTCAGAACAGCTTGCCGAGCACCACCGGGAGGTGGAGGGCCGACTGGCCGGGCGAGACGGTGACCTTGGTGCCCGCCGGATAGCGCAGGGTGTAGTCGTAGTCGGTCGAGATGATCACCAGACCCAGCCGGTGTCCCTTCTTGAACAGGTAGTCGGTCGGCTGGAAGTCCCAGGTGAAGGAGTACTCCTTGCCTGGCCGCAGCGGTTCCGTGCGGTCGGCGCGGTGCCGGTTGCGCACGTCGAGCCAGCCCCTGGTGACGATCTTGTACGGGGTCGTTGAGGTGCCGAGCGTGCGCAGGACGGTGCAGCCGGTGTCACCGGGGATGCCCTGGCCGTAACAGTAGTTCTGGCCGGTCGAGACCAGGCTCCCGTTGGGCCGCACATCGGTGCCGTAGTCCACCAGCAGCGCCGTCAGGTACGGCGAGGCCCCGTCCTTCATGGAGGCCCGCACCGACACGGTCGGCGTCCCCGAGACGCGCACGTCGGCGGGCAGCACCTTGGTCGTGTACGCCAGCCGGTTCGGGTCCGCCCCCTCCGCCTCCACGAGTTGCTCGGCCGTCCTCGTCTTCTGGTCCGTGAACGACTCCTTGGCCGTGCGCGGGCGCGGCAACAGCCCCAGTGACGAGCCGGGCCCCGGGTGGAGCGGCACGGTGACGGTGCCGGGCAGCGGCCATGAGGCGTGCCGGCCCCACTGACCGGGCGCGATCTCCACGTCGGCCTGCGGCTCGCGCATGATGCCCGAGTCGATGCCGTACAGCCAGTGGTCGAACCAGCCGTGCAGCTGGCGCAGCCACTCCTCCGTACGCAGGTTGAAGGGGTTCATGTGGGTGCCCTGGTGCAGCCAGATCTTGCGCGGGACGTGCCGCTCGGCCAGGGCGTACCACCACTGCGCGAACTGCTTGGTCTTGACGTTCCAGTCGTTGAGCCCGTGCACGACGAAGACGCTGGCCTTGACCTTGCGCACGTCGTTCAGGTAGTTGCGGGCGTCCCAGAGCGGGCTGTAGTCGCCGGTGATCCGGTCCTGGGTGGCGGTCAGCTGATCCATCAGCGCGCCGCAGACCTCCTGGCCGTTCTCCCTGGTCAGCACGTACTTGGCGAGCACGTCGAGGTCTTCGCCCTGGAACCCGCCGGGGGCCAGGACGCCGCCGTTGGCGCGGTAGTAGTCGTACCAGCTGGAGATGGCGGCGATCGGGACGATCGTCTCCAGGCCCTTGACGCCGGTGGCGGCGACGGCGTTCGGCAGCGTGCCGTTGTAGGAGACACCGATCATGCCGACCTTGCCGGTCGCCCAGGTGGCCCGGACCGGTTCGCCCGCGGCGTCGAAGCCCTTGGCGCGGCCGTTCAGCCAGTCGATGGCGGCCTTCGGGCCGGCCGTCTCGTTGCGGTCGCCCGAGGTGGGGCAGCCGGTGGCGCGCCCGCTGCCGATGTTCTCGACCAGGGCGATGGCGTAGCCGCGGGGCACGAAGTAGTTGTCGTAGTAGCCGTCGAACGGCTCGGCGGCCAGCTTGGGCGAGGCGGACCTCAGCGCGGGCAGCGGGTTGCCGTTCGCGTCCACGTCCACGGGGTGGTTGGCGACGTCGTTGCCGCCCGCGTAGTACGGGCTCGCCTCCATGATGACCGGGACCTTCAGCCCCTGGTCGGTCTCCTTGGGTCGCAGGATGTCCACGGCCACCCGGTCCGGCCTGCCGTCGTTGTCGCTGTCGGTGCCCGCGACCTCGACGAACACCGTCTGGCTGATGGCCTCCGCCCGGGAGAAGATCGGCTGGGTGGCGTTGTTCTCGACCTTGATCGCCGGGGTGGCCGGCGTGGCCGCGGCGGGCGCGGTGCCCGCCAGGCTCGCCACCAACAGTGCGGTCAATGGCACGATGAGCTTGGATAAAGCCTTGCGAAGGTGCATGCGGGGCTCCGATATGAGGTTTCCACCGTCGGTGGGAATCTCTGACACGATGGGGGTTCGGGGCAAGGGGTGATCGTGCACCAAAGTTGGGCAAAATTTCGTCGAGCCCCTGCTGTGTCACAAAACTGCGACACAGGTCACGGACGCGACTGATGTCGATAACGGACAGGTTGCGACCCTGTGTCCCGGTTTGGTTAGCCCTGGTCAAGCAACTATCTTCCGTGCAGGTGCCGTACGTTTCTTCGCGCCTGCGATGAGATTCGGCGGCGGGGAAATGGAAGGGAGTCGCCTTGCTCGGCAAGCGATTCAACAGGATGGCGCTCGGCTCGGTCGCCGGCGTCATGCTCATGGCAGCGGCCGCCTGTGGTGGCGGCGATGGTGGGGGCACCACGGCGAGTCAGGAGCCGACCGGCGCGGCCAGCGAGGCGCCGAAGGACGCGCTCAAGGTGGGTCTCGCGTTCGACGTCGGCGGGCGCGGTGACAAGTCCTTCAACGACGCCGCCTACGCCGGCCTGGAGAAGGCCAAGACGGACCTCGGTGCCGAGATCAAGGAGCTGAGCCCGTCCGCTGACGGCTCCAACCGCGGCGACCTGCTGCGCCAGCTCGCGGACGCCGGCTACAACCCGATCATCGGGGTCGGCTTCGCCTACGGCGAGGACATCAAGAAGACCGCAGAGGAATACCCGGACATCCAGTTCGCGGTCGTCGACTCCGCCTCCAACGCGCCCAACGTGACCGGCCTGCTGTTCGCCGAGGAGCAGGGCTCCTACCTGGCGGGCGTGGCCGCGGCGAACAAGTCGGAGAGCGGCCACGTCGGCTTCGTCGGCGGCGTCGAGTCCGACCTGATCAAGAAGTTCGAGGCCGGCTTCGTGGCCGGGGTGAAGTCGGTCAAGGCGGACGCCAAGATCGACGTCACCTACCTCACCCCCGACGGCGACTTCTCCGGCTTCAAGGCCCCCGACAAGGGCAAGGTCGCGGCCGAGAAGATGTACCAGGACGGCGCCGACATCGTCTACCACGCCTCCGGCGACTCCGGCCTCGGCGTGTTCCAGGCGGCCGCCGCGGCCAAGAAGAAGGCCATCGGCGTCGACTCCGACCAGCGCCAGACGGTCAAGGAGACCGACCTGCAGTCCGTCATCATGACCTCGATGCTCAAGCGCGTCGACGTCGGCGTCTTCGAGTTCATCAAGGCGTTCCAGGGTGGCGCCAAGGGCGGCTCGAACGTGACGTACGACCTCAAGGTCGACGGCGTCGGCCTGTCCACCACGGGCGGCGAGATCGACGACATCAAGGACAAGCTCGACGCTGCCAAGCAGGACATCGTCGACGGCAAGATCACGGTTCCTGCCAAGCCGTAACTGGGGTATGAGTGACAGATGAGGGCCCGGAGTCCGTAAACTTCGGGCCTTCTGTCTATGTCGCCCACCCGCTCTAGGAGAGGCGAAATGAGTGCTGACACCCTGGCCACGGCGCGACCCGCCGTAGAGCTGGAGGGCATCACCAAGCGTTTCCCCGGTGTCGTCGCGAACCACGACATCCGCATCACCGTCCAGCCCGGCACGGTGCACGCCATCGTCGGGGAGAACGGCGCGGGCAAGTCCACCCTGATGAAGATCCTCTACGGCATGCAGAAGCCGGACGAGGGGACGATCAAGGTCAACGGCACGGAGGTCAGCTTCCGCACGCCGAGTGACGCCATCGCGGTCGGGATCGGCATGGTGCACCAGCACTTCATGCTCGCCGACAACTTCACGGTGCTGGAGAACATCATCCTCGGCGCCGAGCCGAAGCGGGCCGGACGGCTCGACACGGCCGCGGCCCGCAAGCGCATCACCGAGCTGGCCACCGCCCACGGCCTGCGCGTCGATCCCGACCGGCTGGTCGAGGACCTCGGCGTCGGCGACCGCCAGCGCGTCGAGATCCTCAAGGTGCTCTACCGCGGCGCCCGCATCCTCATCCTCGACGAGCCGACCGCCGTGCTCGTGCCGCAGGAGGTGGACGAGCTCTTCCAGAACCTGCGCGAGCTCAAGGCCGAGGGCCTGACGGTCATCTTCATCTCCCACAAGCTCGACGAGGTGCTCGGCATCGCCGACGCCATCACCGTGATCCGCCGCGGCACCACCGTCGCCAGCGTCGATCCCGGCGACGTCACCGCGCGCCAGCTCGCCGAGCTGATGGTGGGCAGCGAACTGCCGACCCCCGAGACCCGCGAATCCACGGTGACCGACACGGTCGCGCTGCGGGTCTCCGAGCTCACCGTCGAAGCCGACGGCCACCACCCCCTGCCCAAGGGCGTCTCCGTCGGCGAATACGCCGCCCGGCTGCGCGCCGAGGGCAAGCGGCTGCTGCTCGACGAGGTCTCGCTCCAGGTGCGCAAGGGCGAGATCCTGGGCATCGCCGGCGTCGAGGGCAACGGCCAGTCGGAGCTGATCGAGGCCGTCATGGGCATCCGCGCCGCACACGGCCGCGTCGAGCTGAACGGGCGCGACGTCAGCGGCTGGTCCACGCTGCGCCGCCGCGAGGCCGGCATCGGCTACATCCCGGAGGACCGGCACCGCCAGGGCCTGCTGCTGGAGGCCTCGCTCTGGGAGAACCGCGTGCTCGGCCACCAGACCAGGAAGCCCGCGCGCAACGGCATCTGGGTGGACCGGCGGGCCTCGAAGGCCGACACCCAGCGCATCATCGAGGCGTACGACGTCCGCACCCCCGGCGTCGACACGCTGGCCCTGGCCCTGTCGGGTGGCAACCAGCAGAAGCTGATCGTGGGCCGCGAGATGAGCGGCGAACCCGCGTTCCTCATCGCCGCGCATCCCACGCGCGGCGTCGACGTCGGCGCCCAGGCCGCGATCTGGGACCATCTGCGCGACGCCCGCGCCGCCGGGCTGGCCGTGCTGCTCATCTCCGCCGACCTCGACGAGCTGATCGGCCTGTCCGACTCGATCCAGGTCATCTACCGCGGCCGGCTCGTGGCCGCGCTCGACCCTTCCGAGATCACGCCCGAACGGCTGGGCGGTTACATGACCGGCGCGATCGCCGGAACTGAGGAGACGTGATGCCCGCCGGGCTCAACCGGGCACTGCTCACCGTCGCCGGCGCCGCCGTCGCCGTCGTCCTGGCGATCGCGATCTGCAGTGTGGCCATCGTCATCGCGGGCGGCAGCCCGCTCGACGCGCTGGCCGCCTTCTTCGACTTCGGCAGAAGCGAGTCGGCGGAGTCGAACTCCGTCGCCGTCTTCCTCAACCGGGCGGTGCCGCTGTTCATCGCCGGGCTGGCGGTGGCCGTCGGCTTCCGCATGAACCTCTTCAACATCGGCGTCGAGGGCCAGTACCGCGTCGCGGCCCTCTGCGCCGCGTACGTGGGCTCCACGTTCACCGCCCCCGCCCCCATCCAGATCGGGGTCATCATCCTGGTCGCGGCCGCGGTGGGCGGCCTGTACGCGCTCATCCCCGCCGTCATGAAGGTGACCAGGGGCGTGAACGAGGTCATCTCCACGATCATGCTCAACTACATCGCGATCGCCGTGTCGGCCTATCTGGTCCGCGGCCCGTTCGCGGGCGAGCGCGCGCAGGGCCAGCTCACCACGACCACCCCGCCGCTGCCGCCGTCCGGCATGTTCCCCGACCTGAACTTCGTCTTCGAGTGGTTCGGCATGGTGGCGCCCACCCGCAACGGCGGCCTGTGGGGTTTCCTCATCGTGGCCGTCGTGCTCGGCGTGGTGATCTGGCTCGTGCTGGAGCGCACCCGGTTCGGTTTCAACATCAAGGCCAGCGGGCTCAACGGGCCCGCCGCGCTCGCCTCCGGCGTCAACCCCAAGACCATGGTGATCGCGGCCATGGTGCTGTCCGGCGGGATCGCCGGCCTCATCGGCCTGCCCGAGATCCTCGGCGACCGGGGCGCCTTCGGCTCCAACTTCACCGCGGGCCTGGGTTTCCTCGGCATCGCGGTCGCGCTGCTCGGCCGCAACAAGCCCCTCGGCATCGCGGTCGCCGCGCTGCTGTTCGCCTTCCTCGACCGGGCCCAGGGCGCGCTGCAGTTCGCCGACATCCCCGCGTCCGTCGTCACGATCATCCAGGGCGCGATCGTGCTGCTGGTCGTCGTGGCCAACGAGGTGACCAACCGGATCGCGCTCAGACTCGAAGAACGGCGAGCCGCCCAGCAGCTCGGCAGGAACACCCCCGTTGAGGTGGCAGCATGACCAGGGTCCGCAAGTATCACCTGGCGCTCATCGGCGTCGCCGGGCTCATCCTGGTGGTGTCGGCGGTCCGCGTCCTGACCGGCTTCAACGACCTCACCTCCTCCGGCACGATCGGCGCCGCGCTGCTGCTGGCCGTGCCGATCGCCCTGGCCGGTCTCGGCGGCCTGTGGGCCGAACGGGCCGGCGTGGTCAACATCGGCCTCGAAGGCATGATGGTGCTCGGCACCTGGTTCGCCGGCTGGGGCGGCTACCAGTGGGGTCCCGTGGGCGCGCTGGTAGCCGGGCTGATCGGCGGCGCGCTCGGCGGGCTCCTGCACGCCATCGCGACCGTGTCGTTCGGCGTCGACCACATCATCAGCGGCGTCGCCATCAACCTGCTCGGCCCCGGCATCACCCGCTTCCTGTCGGAGGTCCTCTACAAGGAGGGCACGCCGGCCGGCGAGGCAGGCGCCGGCATCACCTCCTCGCCCGCCGTCAGCGGGCAGACGCCGGAGTTCAACCTGCCCCTGCTCTCCGCCGGGCCCGACCTGCTCGGCAGACTGGAGAGCACCCACTGGTTCCTGCTCTCCGACCTGGCCGGCATCCTGCGCGGGGTCACGCACAACGTCAACGTGCTGGTGATCCTGGCCGTGCTCCTGCTGCCGCTGACGTTCTACGTGCTCTGGCACACCGCCTTCGGCCTGCGGCTGCGCTCGGCCGGCGAGAACCCGTGGGCGGCCGAGTCGCTCGGCGTCAACGTCTACCGGATCAAGTACGTCGCCGTCGTCATCTCCGGCGCCTTCGCCGGGCTCGGTGGCGTGTTCCTGGTCTTCGTCTCCGACAAGTACGTCGAGGGCCAGACGCAGGGGCGCGGCTTCATCGGCCTGGCCGCGATGATCTTCGGCAACTGGCGGCCCGGCGGCCTCGCGGCCGGCTCCGCGCTGTTCGGCTACGCCAACGGGCTGCAGCTGCGCAGTGCCCCGGCGGTCAACACGTTCTTCCTGTTCGGCGCGGTGCTGCTGCTGGTCTATCTCGGCCTGCAGATCCGCCGCCTGCTCTCCGCCGACCGGCCGGCCGAACTGGCCGCCCCAGGGCCCCGCCAGTACACCCTGATGGGCGTGGCCGCGCTCGGCGCCGTCTTCCTGTTCTGGCTCTGGCTGACCATCGACCAGCTGCCCAACGACTTCATCTTCATCACGCCACACGTGCTCACGCTGCTCGTGCTCCTGGTCGCCTCGCAGCGCCTGCGGATGCCCAAGGCCGACGGCGTCAGCTATCGCCGGGGGGAACAACATTGAACATCGACTGGGACGGCCTGCGGGACGAGGCCAGGGAGGCCATGCGGCACGCGTACGCGCCGTACTCGAAGTTTCCCGTCGGGGCGGCCGCCCTGGTGGACGACGGGCGGATCGTCACCGGCTGCAACGTCGAGAACGCCTCCTACGGCCTGGGCCTGTGCGCCGAGTGCGGCCTGGTCTCGGCGCTGCAGCGCTCGGGCGGCGGCCGGCTGGTCGCCTTCACCTGCGTGGACGGCCACGGTGAGCTGCTCATGCCGTGCGGGCGCTGCCGCCAGCTCCTGTACGAGTTCGGCGGCGAGGACCTGGTGCTGGAGACCGAGGACGGCCCGAAGCGGATGGCCGAGATCCTGCCGTACGCGTTCGGGCCGCAGGACCTCAGCAGGAGCGCGTGATGGACGCCATCGAGGTCATCCGCGCCAAGCGTGACCGGGGCGAGCTGACCACGGAGCAGATCGACTGGGTGATCGGCGCGTACACGCGCGGCGACGTCGCCGACGAGCAGATGTCCGCGCTGGCCATGGCGATCCTGCTGAACGGCATGAACCGGCGCGAGATCGCCGACTGGACCCAGGCCATGATCCGCTCGGGCGAGCGCATGGACTGGTCGGCGCTCGATCGGCCCACGGCCGACAAGCACTCGACCGGCGGGGTCGGAGACAAGATCACGTTGCCGCTGGCGCCGCTGGTGGCGGCCTGCGGGGCGTACGTGCCGCAGTTGTCGGGCCGCGGGCTCGGCCACACCGGCGGCACCCTGGACAAGATGGAGGCGATCCCCGGCTGGCGGGCCTCGCTGTCCAACGACGAGATGCTGGGCGTGCTGCGCGCGGCGGGCGCGGTCGTGTGCGCGGCCGGCTCCGGGCTGGCCCCGGCCGACAAGAAGCTCTACGCCCTGCGCGACGTCACCGGCACCGTCGAGTCGATCCCGCTGATCGCCTCGTCCATCATGTCGAAGAAGATCGCCGAGGGGACGGGCTCGCTCGTTCTCGACGTGAAGGTGGGCTCGGGCGCGTTCATGAAGAACGTCGCCGACGCCAGGGAGCTGGCCGAGACCATGGTCGCGCTCGGGACCGACGCGGGCGTGCGCACGGTCGCGCTGCTGACCGCGATGGACCGGCCGCTCGGGCGGGCCGTGGGCAACGCGCTGGAGGTCGAGGAGTCGGTCGAGGTGCTGGCCGGCGGAGGTCCCGCCGACGTGGTCGAGCTGACCGTACGGCTGGCGCGGGAGATGCTGGCGGCCGCCGGGGTGTCCTCGGGCAAAGACCCTGAGCAGGCGCTGAAGGACGGCTCGGCGATGGACGCCTGGCGGCGCATGATCGCGGCCCAGGGCGGCGACCCGGACGCGCTGCTGCCCAGGGCGGCCGAGACGATGACCGTGGAGGCGCCCGCGTCCGGGGTGCTGACGCGGCTGGACGCGTACGCGGTGGGGCTGGCCGCCTGGCGGCTCGGGGCCGGGCGGGCGCGCAAGGAGGACCCGGTCTCGGCGGGCGCCGGGGTCGTGCTGCATGCCAAACCGGGGGATCTGGTGCGGGCCGGGCAGCCGTTGCTGACGCTGCACACGGATGAGACGTGGCGCTTCGATCGGGCGGTCGAGGCGTTGCGGGACGGCTATGCGGTGGGGGAGGCGAGCGAGGAGCAGTTGCCGCTGGTCATCGACCGCATCACCGCCTCGTAGCCCTTCACGCTCCTCAGGTTTTCGCGATCATCGGCCCTTGGGCTGCCGCGATCACCGGCCCTTAGGGTGCCGCGATCACCGGCTCGCTCTCTGAGCGGGGACCGGGCCGGTGGTCGGCAGGCCCGGGATCGGGGCGTCGGCGAAGATCTCGGTGAGGACCGCCCGCTGCGTCGGCAGGGCTTCGGCGTGGCGGGAGCGGCCCTCGTCCGTGATGCAGACGTACACCCCGCGCCGGTCCGCGTCGCACACCCCGCGCGAGACCAGCGACGCCTTCTCCAGCCTGGCCACCACCCGCGACAGCGCGCTCTGGCTCAGATGGACCTCTTCGCACAGCTCCTGGATGCGCAGCTTCCTGTCGTGATGGACGATCCGGTCGAGCACCTCGAACTCGCTGGGCCCCAGGCCGTGCCGATCGCCCAGCTCCCGCTCCAGCGCGCACATCGCCTTGGCATGCCTGCCCAGGACGTAATGCCAGGTGTCGACCACGAGCTCCTCGTCCATGTCGCGGAGGCTACCACTTCCGTAAATCTCATGCAACGACATTAAATGCAGTTGCATTAGATGTGCGTGCATGTATTGTTCTGACTCATGTCCTCTACCTCATCCCGTTGGGGCGCGCTCGCCGTGCTCTGCGCAGTGCTATTCCTTGACGCCCTTGACGTGTCGATGGTCGGCGTCGCCCTGCCGGCCATCCAGCACGACCTGGGTCTTGACACCTCCGCCCTGCAGTGGGTGGTCAGCGGCTACGTGCTCGGCTACGGCGGTCTTCTTCTGCTCGGGGGCAGGACCGCCGACCTGCTCGGGCGGCGCAGGGTGTTCCTGGTCGCGCTGGGCGTCTTCGCCGTGGCGTCGTTGCTCGGTGGCATCGTGGACGACGGCGGCCTGCTGATCGTGGCCCGGTTCGTCAAGGGTGTGGCCGCCGCGTTCACGGCGCCGGCCGCGTTGTCGATCATCACGACCACGTTTGCCGAGGGGCCCGAGCGTAACCGGGCGTTGAGCTTCTTCACCGCCTCGGGGGCCAGCGGCTACTCGCTCGGTCTCGTGCTGTCCGGCCTGCTGACCGAGATCGGCTGGCGGTGGACGTTGCTGATGCCGGTGCCGGTCGCGGTCATCGCGCTGGTCGCCGCGTTGAAGGTGCTGCCGCGAGGCCGGGAGGAGCGGGCCGAAGGCGGTCACGACCTGGTCGGCGCCGTGACCATCACCGCGTCGATGTTGCTGCTGGTCTTCACCGTCGTGCAGGCCCCCGAGGCGGGCTGGGCCTCCCTGCGCACGATCGGCTCGCTCGCGGGCGTGGCCGCGCTGCTCGCGCTGTTCGTGGTGACCGAGCTCAAGGTGCGGCACCCGCTGGTGCGGCTGGGCATCCTGCGCTCCGGCCACATCGTGCGGGCCAACCTGGGGCTGCTCATCCTCATGGGCTCGTACGTGTCGTTCCAGTTCGTCGCCATGCAGTACTTCCAGAACCTGCTGGGCTGGTCGGCCCTCGGCACCGCCATGGCGTTCCTGCCCGCCGGCGTGCTCGTCGCGGTCACCTCGACCAAGATGGGCGACTTCGCCGACCGGTTCGGGACCGGCAAGCTGATCGTCATCGGCGCCGCCGCGCTGGCCGGCGGGTACGCGATCTTCCTCGGCATCGACCGCACCCCCAGCCTGGGCGGCATGGTGATCCCCGGCATGGTCCTGCTGGGCATCGCGTTCGCGCTGTCGTTCCCCTCGCTGAACATCCAGGCCACCAGCGGCGTGCACGACGACGAGCAGGGGCTGGCCTCCGGCCTGCTGAACACCTCGGGGCAGGTGGGCGGCGCGATCGTGCTGGCCGTCGTGACCGCCGTGCTCACCTCGGGCGGTGAGACCCTGTCCATCGGGGCGCTGCGCGCGGCGATCGTGGTGTCGCTGGTGCTGGCGCTGGTCGGGCTGGTGATCTCGGCCACCGGCCTGCGCGCCCGCAAGGCGGTGCCGGACGCCGAGCCGCAGGAAGCACGGGTGTACGAGGCCGTCTGACGGCGGCGGCACCCGGTCGGTCTGCCTATGGCGATGGCGCCGGTCGGTCTGACGGCGGAGGCGGTGGCACGCCGGTCGGTCTGATCGCGGTGGCGCGAGGCCCGGCGTGGCGCGCCCCAAGGCTGGGCATTTATCGGGCATGCGCTCGTCATCCACGTCCGCCGGCCGGTCGCCGCGCACCCGTGCGGCCGTCATGGTGGCCTGCCTGGCCGTGTTGACATCGGCGCTGACCACAGGGCTGACCGCGTGCGGCACCGTCCGGCAGGCCACGTTGCCGCAGACCCCTGGCAGCACGGAGACCGGCTCGGCCTCCGCCGCTCCCGGGGCCCCGACCAGCACCGCCGAGGTGGACGTCGACCGGAGCGGCACCGAACCTGCCGTCGTGACGGGGGTGCGTTTCGCCGCCCACGACGGCTACGACCGGCTGGTGGTGGACCTCAAGGGCGGCATGCCCGGATACAACGTGAAATGGGTGGACGAGTTCGTCCAGGACGGCTCGGGCAAACCGATCGGCGTGCGCGGTGGCGCGTACCTTCAGCTCACGCTCTTCCCCGCGCAGGCCCATGACGAGAACGGCGAGCCCACCTGGAGCGGCGGGCCCGTCTACCCGGCCGGGCTGGCCAATCTGGCCGACGTCGTCAGGACCGGCGACTTCGAGGGCCGCGTCGGGATCGGGCTGGTGCTGGACAGGCAGGCCGCGTTCCAGGTCACGGAGCAGAGGTCGCCGAACCGCCTGGTCCTGGACGTGGCACACTGACCTGGTGGTCAGAAAGATCGGGGCTCCGGCCCGCATTCCCGTACCAGGCGGCAAGCTCATCGACGAGCACGTGGGTCGCGTCAGCAGCGGCGACGAGGCGATCTCGATCGCTCACATGGTCGCCCCGCCCGGCTGGGAGGAGCCGCCGCAGACGCCGGCGTTCACCGAATACACGGTGGTGCTGCGCGGCACGGTGATCGTGGCGCACGACGAGGGCACGACGCTGGTCGAGGCCGGGCAGTCGGTGGTGACCTCGCCGGGGGAGAAGGTCCGCTACAGCGCCGGGCCCGAGGGCGCCGAGTACATCGCCGTGTGCCTGCCCGCCTTCTCCCCTGACGGCGCCGGACGAGACTGACGAACGGGGCCGACCGGGCGTCGCTGACCGGCGCGGGACATACGGGGCGCGGCCGGCCGGCGCGCGCTGACCGAGTGGGGCTGACCGGGTGGTGGGCGGTGCTCATATCATGGCCTGATGAGGCCCACGCTTGACGAGATCCGGCGGGCTCCCAAGGTGTTGCTGCACGATCACCTCGACGGCGGGCTCCGCGCCGAGACGATCGTCGAGCTGGCCAGGGAGACCGACTACGGCCGGCTGCCCACCCACGATCCCGACAACCTGCGCCAGTGGTTCGAGGAGGCGGCCGACTCCGGTTCGCTCGAACGCTACCTGGAGACGTTCGACCACACGGTCGGCGTCATGCAGACGCGCGAGTCGCTGGTGCGCGTGGCCGCCGAGTGCGCCGAAGACCTGGCCGCCGACGGCGTCGTCTACGCCGAGGTGCGCTTCGCGCCCGAGCAGCACACCACCACGGGCCTGAGCCTCGACCAGGTCGTGGAGGCGGTGCTGGAGGGGTTCGCGCGCGGCTCGGAAGGGCGCGGCATCCGTGTCGGCACCCTGCTGACGGCCATGCGGCACCAGGCGCGTTCCAGGGAGATCGCCGAGCTGGCGGTGCGTTACCGCGACGGCGGCGTGGTGGGCTTCGACATCGCGGGCGCCGAGGCCGGCTACCCGCCCACGCGTCACCTCGACGCGTTCGAATACCTCCAGCGGGAAAATGCCCACTTCACCATTCACGCGGGCGAGGGGTTCGGGCTGCCGTCGATCTGGCAGGCCATCCAGTGGTGCGGCGCCGACCGGCTCGGCCACGGGGTGCGCATCATCGACGACATCTCCGTGTCCGAGGACGGGTCGGCGAAGCTGGGGCGGCTGGCGGCGTACGTTCGCGACAAGCGCATTCCGCTGGAGATGTGCCCCACGTCCAACCTGCAGACCGGAGCGGCCGCGTCGATCGCCGACCACCCCATCGGGCTGCTGCGGCGGCTGCACTTCCGCGTCACCGTCAACACCGACAACCGGCTGATGAGCGCGACCGGCCTGTCGCTGGAGTTTCTCAAGCTGGTCGAGGCGTTCGGCTACGGCTGGGACGATCTGCAGTGGTTCACGGTCAACGCGATGAAGTCGGCGTTCCTCCCGTTCGACGAGCGGCTGGCGCTGATCAACGGCCGGATCAAGCCGGGGTTCGCGCAGCTGAAGTGGCAGCCGTGAAGCAGACCTACCGGTCCAGGACCGCGTTTGTGCTGGCATGGGTGTGGCTGGCCTTCGTGGCCTTCAACGTCTTCGACCTGATCGTCCGCTACAGCGGGAAGGCGTCGCTGGTGGCGCTGGCCGTGCTGGGGGCGCTGACGGCGCTCGTCTACGCGGTGGCGCTGCGCCCCGCCACCGTGCTCACGGAGGCGGGGCTGGTGGGGCGCAACCCGTTCCGCACCACGTTCGTGCCCTGGGCCTCGATCGAGGACGTCACGGTGTCCCACTCCATCAACGTGCACCACGGCGAGGAGCAGGTGCTGCGGCTGTGGACGCCGATGAGCAGCGCGCGTGAGCGGGCCAAGGCGCAGCGGCGCGGCGCCCCCGCGCCGCAGCGGGGGCGCTTCAAGACCGAGCCGACCCTGACGAAGGGCGAGCAGGCGGCGGCGGAGGCGTTCTCCGGCAAGACGCACGCCGACTGGGTGGGCGACCAGATCCGCGAGCGCGCCGAGTCGGCCAGGCGCCGCGACGGCCAGGCGGCGCCGGCCCGGATGACGTGGTCCTACGACGCGATCGGGGTGCTGGTGGTCGCGGTGGTGCTGGTGATCGCCGCGATCGTCGTCGCCTGACGGGAAGTGCCGGCCCGCGCGGCCGGTTGACGGTCGCCTGGCCCGCGCGGGCTGTTGACCGGCGCCTAGCCTGCTCGTTTCCTGTTGACGAAGGCGTTCATGCCGGCCTGGGCGATGCCGGACGCCTCCACCTGCTCGGCCGCCTCGGTCTCCACCTGGAAGGCCCGCTCGACCTCCGCCAGTGACGGGCGCAGCAGGGCGAGGTGGACCGCCGTGGCCGTGCCCGTGGCGCTCCAGTGGCGTACGCGGGCGATGGCCGTCTCCACCAGCGCCTCCGGGTCCACGATCTCGTCCAGCAGGCCGACGGCGAGGGCATCCTGCGCGCTCATCCTGGTCGAGTCGAGCACCAGCCGCAGCGCCCGGCCGCCGACGAGACGGGGAAGCAGGTAGCTTGCGGCGTTGGAGATCGACAGGCCGATGTGGTTCTCCGGCAGGAAATACTCGGCCGCCGGCGTGCCGATGCGGGCGTCGAAGCAGAGCGTCCACTCGGCGGCGCCGCCCACGGCCAGGCCGTTGACCGCCGCCACCACCGGCACCCGGGTCTCCAGCACGGCCCTGGTCATGTCGTGGAACAGCTCCACCTCCTCGATCAGCGACCGGCCGACGGCCTGGTCGATGTCCTCGCCGGCGGAGAACGCCCGGCCGGTCCCGGTGACCACGATGCCCCTGCCGCCGCGCCCGTGCTCGCGGACGGCGGCGGCGAGGTCCCTGCGCATGGGGGCGGTGAGGGCGTTGAGCTTGGCCGGCCGGGCGAGGGTGATCAGGGCCACCTCGTCGCGTACGGTCACGTCGATCATCTCTGCTCCTTGTTGACCTGGATGGCGGGGGCGGCGCGCTGGTCGCGTTCTGGGTGGAGGAGGTGGCGTTTCTCGATGCGGGCCGACGGGGTCAGCGGGAACGCCTCGACGAACTCCACGTACGCCGGGATCTTGAACCGGGCCAGCCGCCCCCTGGCGTGCTCGATCACGCTCGCGGCGGTCTCGGCCGTGGCCGGATGGCCCGGCCGGAGCTGGAGGAACGCCTTGGGCAGCTCGCCGAACAGCTCGTCGGGGATGGGCACCAGGGCGGCGGAGACGACGGCAGGATGCTCGGCCAGCACGTGCTCCACCTCGGCGCAGGAGATGTTCTCGCCGCCCCTGCGCACCATGTCCTTGATCCGCCCGGCGTGCCTGATCCGGCCCTGGGAGTCGCGGACGCCCAGGTCGCCGGTGTGGTACCAGCCGCCTCTGAAGGCGTGGGCGGTCGCGTCCGGATGGTTCCAGTACCCCTTCATCATGGGCACGCCCCTGACCAGGATCTCCCCGGTGCCGGGGTCCAGCTCGACCTCCTTGCCGGGCGGCGCCACCCCCATGGCGCCGGTGCCGACCGTGCCGGTGTCGTCGAGGGGTGACACCAGGTCGGTGCCGCTCTCGGTGGAGCCGTACAGCTCCCGCCACGGCGCGCCCCAGCGTTCCTCGAACGTGCGGTGCAGGTCCGGCTGGATGCCCGAGCAGAGCACCGCGCGCATGCGGTTGGCCCGGTCGAGGGGGTGCGGCGGCTGCTTGTGCAGGAGGAGGGGCATCGTGCCCAGCACGTACGTGAGCGTCGCGCCGTGCTCCCTGGCCGAGGCCCAGAAGCCGGAGGCGGAGAAGCGGGGGAGCACGACGAGCGGGACGCCGCCCATGAGGGCGAGCAGGGTGACCCACTGGGGGTCCATGTAGGAGTACGCCTGCGCGATCATCAGGACGTCGTCGTCGCGCAGGGAGACCTGTTCGGCGACGACGGCGGCGGATCTGAGCCAGTAGGCGTGGGTGAGCATGCAGGCTTTGGGAAAACCGGTAGTCCCCGACGTGTACTGAAAATTCGCGACATCGTCGGCTTTAGAGGGAGTGGTACGGAGAGCTCCGCCGGTGAGCCGGTCGAGGAGGTGGACTGTGCCGGGGATGTGCGGGGCGTACTCGGCGCTGGTGATCGTGGCCACGGCCCCGGAGTCGCGCAGGACGTGCTCCAGGTCGGCGGCCCGGTAGCGGACGTTCACCGGCACGGTGATCGCGCCCGCCTTGAGGACGGCCAGCCAGCTCAGTGGCCAGCCGGCCACGTTGTCCAGCATGATCGCCACCCGGTCGCCGGGTCGCACGCCCTTGCCGGCCAGCGCTCCGGCCAGCCGATCCGATCGTTCGTCGGCCTCGGCGAAGGTCAGGGAGACGGGTGAGGAGTCGGGGAAACGGAGGAACTCGCGCTCGCCGTACGTGTCAGCGGCGTGCCTCATCAGGTCGGGGATCGTTGCTTGCATGCGGCTCCCAGGGGAACTCGGGCAGCAGGGCGAAGTCGGCCGTCACCGTGGCCTCGACGGGGGCCTGGTCGGAAGCGGGGTCGGAAGCGGAGTCGGAAGCGGGGGCGCGGACGGCGGCCAGGCCGATCGCGACGAACTCGGCGCACACCTGCTCCAGCGTGGAGTCCCCGTCGGGGCGGTACCACTCGCTGGTGCCGGTGCACATGGACATCAGGGCGAGCCGGGTCAGCTTCTCGTCGGCGACCCGGAAGACGCCCTGCTCGACGCCGTCGGCCAGCGCGTGCTTCCAGTGGTCCTCGTACGCGTCGCGCAGGGCGATGATCTCGGCGTGGGCGGCGGAGCCGGGCGTCAGGGAGCGCAGCTCGCCGTCCATGACGCGGCTGGTCATGGGGGTGAGGGCGTGGACGGCGGTGAGTGAGCTGATCAGCAGGGCGAGGCGGTCGGCCGGCCGCTCGTACGGGGCCAGCATGCGCTCGGTGGCCTCGATCAGCTCGCGCTGCGCGACCCGCATGAGGTCGGCCAGCAGCGCTTCCTTGCTGGTGACGTGGTGGTAGATCCCGGCGTTGGTCATGTTGACCGCCTTGCCGAGGTCTCTGATGCTGGTGGCCGCGTAGCCCCGCCGCGCGAACAGCAGCACGGCCGCGGTCCTGATCCGCCGGCCGGCATCGGTGTCGCGGTCGGTGAGGTCTACGATCATCATTTCCTACCGAACGTTCGGTTGCCTCTTAGATCCGAAAAATACCCCATGTCCTACGAAATCGCCATAGGTTGACCCCGACGTCGTGCCACTGTCCCCGGGCCACCGATGATTTCGGGCGCCGGGCTTCGTATGAGGGGAGAGAGAAGGAGGCAACGACACATGCCACAGATCATCGAATTCCCGCCGCGCCCGTACCTCGGGGTGCGCCGTACCATCACCATGACCACGTTCCACCTGGTCGCCGACCGGATCGGCGAGATCATCGGCCGCCTGGCCGAACGCGGCACCGCCCCCGCCGGAGCGCCGTTCCTGCGCTACCACAGCATCGACCTGGCCGCCGACCGCCTGGAGGTGTCGGCAGGGGTGCCCGTACCGGCCCCGATGGACGGGGGAGACGACCTCTACGCCGCCACCCTCCCCGCCGGCCGCTACGCCACCACCACCCACCACGGCCACCCGGACCAGCTCGTGGGCACCGTCGAGTCACTGCTGCGCTGGGGCCGCGAGCAGGGCCTGGAGTGGGACCTGACCGAGAAGGACGGCGCCGAGCACTGGGGCTGCCGCCTGGAGCTCTACCGGACGGACCCACGCGTGGAGCCCGACATGAACAACTGGGACATCGACCTGCAACTACGCCTGACCTGACACCCGGCCACGGGGAGCGGACCTCACCGCCACGCGTCGACCAACTGCTCCGGCCCGATGTGGACGACGCCGTCCACGTCGCAGCCGCTGCGGGGGACGGCGTAGAGCGGAGTGGTGCTGCCGGCCCCTTCGACCTGCGCATGTGGACGATGAGCTCGGCAGATCGTGCTCGTCGAAGGGCCGGTTCTCCAGCCGCTTCACCGATCCGACAAAGGTGAGCCGCACGGCCGGCGACTGCTGGTCGGCGGCGAAGAGGCTCGGCACACCGCTTCGCCGGATGAACTCCTCGGCGAAGCGCGTCTTGCCCACGCGGCGCCTGCCGCGCATGAGGATGGCAACGTCAGCTCGTGCTGAGCATGAACGGCAGGTCATCGCCCCAGGAGTCCAGTTCGGGGCCGTGGCCGGCGGCGCGGGCGTGGGGTTCGAGGTCGTTCAGCAGCCCCCGGAGGGCCGTCGGGGCGTCGGGGGACAGGGCGGACTCCAGGCGCGGCAGCAGGTCCCCGGCGGGCCATCCGTCCAGGGGGTGGTGGCGCAGCTCCCACTCCAGGTACTTGTTGTACGGCCGCACCCGCCCGTGCAGCGCGAACAGGTGGCTCAGGAAGGCCGGCACCGCCTCCGAGCCGTCCAGCAGGACGCCGAGACGGTTGCCGTCACGGGCGTTCTTCATGCACCGGTACACGCTGTTGAGTAACGCGCCCAGCGCCTCGCGCCCGATGGCGAACGCCTCGTCCGGGGTGAGCGTGCCCTTGGCGGCGACCAGGGAGGCGATGCCGCCGGCGTCCTTGAGCACCTGAGCGTGGGTGAAGGCGTACCGGTTCCACTCGGTGCCGGAGCCGGGCAGGGCGTGGGCCCTGAACTCGCCGAGCGTCATCACCACCAGGTCCACGAGCGCGTCCCTGCGCGGCTCGAACGGGGCTCCGTCGGCGGCGATCAGGTAGACGTCGTGGTCGGAGCGGGCGGTGGCGGTGCCTTCACGGGCCTGCGACCCGCTCAGCACCAGGCCCAGCACCCGGGGATCGGGCAGCGCCCGGGACAGGAAGCTCTCGTACGTCTCCACGCGGCCAGACTGCCACGATCTTCATCGCCACGCGTCCAGCAGCCCGCATGTCTCCGCGTGGCCGGTTACAGGGCCAGGCGGGTCTCCAGGTCCGTGCGGATGGTCGCGAGTTGCTCCGCCGCCCGTGCCCTGGCCTCGGCCGGGGTGGTGGTCACCGGGACGACCGCCTCCAGGTAGCACTTGAGCTTGGGTTCCGTGCCGGACGGGCGTACCACCACGCGGGCGCCGCCCGCCAGGAGGTAACGCAGGCCGTCAGTCGGCGGGAGGCCGCCGTCGCCGCGGGCCAGGTCGTCGGCCCGGTCCACCGGCAGGCCCCCGAGACTCGTGGGGGGGTCGGTGCGCAGGCGGGACATGGCGGCCGTGATCAGCGAGAGGTCGGACACCCGGAACGAGAGCTGCGAGGTCGCGTGCAGGCCGTGGCGGCGGGCCTGGTCGTCGAGGAGGTCCAGGAGGGTGCGGCCGTCGCGTCTGGCCGCCGCCGCGATGGCGGCCACGGTCAGCGCGGCGCCGATCCCGTCCTTGTCCCTGACCGGCAGGCCGGCGTCGGAGCCGACACTGTAGCCGATGGCCTCCTCGTAGCCGAAGACGAGCCCGGGGCCCGCCTTGATGATCCACTTGAAGCCGGTGAGCGTCTCGCCGTACCGGACGCCGTGCGCCTGGGCGATCTTGCCGAGCAGGGTGGAGGAGACGATGGTGGTGGCCACCATGCGGTCGCCGGTGGTGTGGGTGAGCACGTGCTCGGCCAGCAGGCCCCCGACCTCGTCGCCGGTCAGCATGCGAGCGCCGCCGCCGGGCAGCGGCACGCCCACCGCGCACCGGTCGGCGTCGGGGTCGTTGGCCACGATCAGGTCGGCCTCCGTCTTGGCGGCCAGCACGATCGCCAGGTCCATCGCGCCCGGTTCTTCCGGGTTGGGGAAGGCGACCGTGGGGAAGTCGGGGTCGGGCTCGCGTTGTTCCTCGACGGTCACCGGGCTGTCGAAGCCGGCGGCCTGGAAGGCGGCGGTCAGGGTGGCCGCCCCGACCCCGTGCAGCGGGGTGTAGGCGACGCGTAGCTCGCGGGCGTCGCCCAGGGGGAGAGCGGTCACGGCCCGGAGGTAGGCGTCGACCATTTCATCGCCCAGCTCCGTCCCCGTGGAGCCGAGAGGGAGGTCGTCGACCCGGCCGACCGCGTCGATGGCGGCGGAGATCTCCGCGTCGAGCGGGGGCACGATCTGGGAGCCGTCGCCCCAGTAGACCTTGTAGCCGTTGTCGCGCGGCGGGTTGTGGCTGGCGGTGACCGTCACCCCGGCGTCGGCTCCGAGGTGGCGGACGGTGAAGGCCAGCACGGGGGTCGGCAGCGGGCGGGGCAGCAGCGAGGCACGCAGGCCGGCGCCCGTCAGCACCGCCGCCGTGTCGCGGGCGAACACGTCGGACTTGTGCCTGGCGTCGTAGCCGATGACCACGTGCTTGCCAGGACCCAGGACCGCGGCCAGCCCGGCCGCGGCGCGCATGACGGTGACCCGGTTCATCCGGTTGGGGCCCGCGCCCAGCTCGCCGCGGAGCCCGGCCGTGCCGAACTCCAGCTTGGCGCCGAAGCGCTCCTCAAGGGCGGCCAGATCCTCGCGTTCGATGAGGGCGGACAGCTCGGCGCGCGTGTCGGGGTCGGGGTCCTGGGCCAGCCACTCCCGCGCCCGCCGCAGCACGCTCACAGCCGGTCCACCACCTTGGCCAGCAGGACGCCCATGCGGGCGGCCGTGGCCCGGCCCACCTCCAGGACCTCCTCGTGGTTGAGCGGCTCGCCGGACAGGCCCGCGCCCGGGTTGGTGACCAGGGAGATGCCGAGCACGTCGAGGTTCGCCTCGCGGGCGGCGATGGCCTCAAGGACCGTGGACATGCCGATCATGTCGCCGCCCAGCGTGCGCAGCATGCGGATCTCGGCGGGGGTCTCGTAGGTGGGGCCGCGGAAGGCGACGTAGACGCCCTCGGCGAGGGTCGGGTCGATCTCGCGGACGAGGGCGCGCAGGCGGCGCGAGTAGACCTCGGTGAGGTCGATGAACGTGGTGCCGGTGATCGGGTTGGCCCCGGTCAGGTTGATGTGGTCGCTGATCAGGACCGGGTCGCCGACGTTCTGCGTCTCGGGGCGCAGCCCGCCGGCCGCGTTGGTGAGCACCAGCGTGCGTACGCCGGCCGCCGCTGCCGTGCGCACGCCGTGCACGACCGCGTCCACCCCTAGCCCCGACGGCGACTCGTAGAGGTGGGTGCGCCCGAGGAAGATCAGCGCGTGCCGGCCCGCGGCGGTGCGGACAATGCGGATCTTGCCGCCGTGACCGGCCACGGCGGGTGCGCGGAAGCCGGGCAGGTCGGTGAACGGGATCTCGCGCACCGTCTCGCCGATCGCGTCGGCGGCGGGCACCCACCCCGAGCCCATGACGAGCGCGACGTCGAAGGCGGCGTCGGAGAGGTCGAGGCCGGCCGCGGCACGCAACGCCGCGGCGGCCTCACCGGCCAGGGTGTACGGGTCTTTGCTCACCTTCAGTAGTTTAGGAGCAGCCTGTCCAGGACCCGCACCCCGAACTGCAGGGCGTCCACCGGCACGCGCTCGTCCACGCCGTGGAACATGGAGGCGAAGTCCATGTCGGCGGGCAGCCGCAGCGGCACGAAGCCGAACCCGCGCACGCCCAGGTCGGCGAAGAAGGTCTTGTTGTCGGTGCCGCCGGACATGCAGTAGGGGATGGCGCGGGCGGCCGGGTCCTCGGCCTTCAGCGCCGCGATCATGGACTCCACGAGCGCGCCGTCGAACGAGGTCTCCAGCGCGATGTCGTGGTGGATGAACTCACGCCGCACCTTCGGCCCGAGCAGCCCGTCGACGGTCTTGAAGAACTCCTCCTCGAAGCCCGGCAGGAACCGCCCGTCGACCACGGCCGTGGCCTGGCCGGGGATGACGTTGGACTTGTAGCCGGCGTCGAGCTGGGTCGGGTTGGCGGTGTTGCGCAGCGTCGCGCCGACGAACCGCACCAGCGGCCCGATCTTGTCGAGGACCGGCCGGGGGTCGTCGTCCTCGTCGAACGGGAGGCCGAAGGCGTCGGCGACCTCGGTGAGGAAGCGGCGCACTGTGGGCGTGTACGTCAGCGGAAAGTCGTGCCCGCCGATCCTGGCCACGGCCTTGGCGACCTCGGTGACGGCGTTGTCGCCGTTCAGCATCGAGCCGTGGCCCGCGGTGCCGTCGGCGATCAGCTTCATCCAGGCCAGGCCCTTCTGGGCGGTCTCGATGAGGTAGAGCCGCAGCGACGGGTCCACCTCCAGCGAGTAGCCGCCGACCTCGCTGATCGCCTCGGTGACGCCCTCGAACAGGCCGGGGTGGTTGGCGGTGAGGTATTTGGCGCCGTAGACGCCGCCGGCCTCCTCGTCGGCCACCCAGGCGAAGACCAGGTCGCGCCTCGGCCTCAGCCCTTCGCGCTTGAACCGGCGCAGCACGGCCAGCATCATCGCGTCCATGTCCTTCATGTCCACGGCGCCGCGGCCCCAGATGTAGCCGTCGCGCACCTCGCCCGCGAACGGGTCGACCGACCAGTCGGCGGCGTTGGCCGGGACGACGTCGAGGTGGCCGTGGACGAGCAGGGCGGGCAGCGACGGGTCGGTGCCCTCGACGCGGGTGATCACGTTGCCGCGGCCCGGCTCGCTCTCGATGTAGGTGGCCTCGATGCCGGCCTCGGCCAGCCTGGCCATGACGACCTCGGCCGCGGCCCGTTCGCCGGGGCCGCTGCCGTCCCCGTAGTTGCTGCTGTCGACGCGGATCAGCTCGGCGCAGAGGTCGGCGACTTCGAGTTCGGCGGGTGTCATGGCGTTGTCTCCCAATGGTGATCCAGCGTGAGCAGTCCGGACTTGTGCAGGTGGCCGCGTTTGTGCGCGCGGGTGATGAGGGTGAGGTCGACGTCGGTGATCTCGTCGTGCCGGCCGACGACGCCGGTCATGAAACGGTAGAGGGCCGCCTCGTGGGCCGCCACGACCTGCACGATGAGGGAATGGGTGCCCGTCGTGGCGGCACAGTAACGGACGTCGGGGTGCGCCGCCAGCCGCTGGCCGACCAGGTCGAGGCCGTGGGGGCGGACCTTGAGCCAGAGCATGGCCTCCACCTCCAGGCCGAGCAGGGCGGGCTCGACCTCGGCGCGCGGCAGCAGCAGCCGCCGCTCGATCAGCGAGGTGACCCGGCGGCGCGCGGTGGGCACGGAGATGTCGAGCCGCTCGGCGACCGCGGTGAAGGCGATCCGGCCGTCGGCGGCGAGGAGCTCGGCGATCTCCTGCTCCAGGGGTGACAGGCCCTCCTCGTCGGGCAGGCACTCGGGCGGCGGGGCCGGCCGCAGCTCGGCCACCTCCCGTTCGGTCAGGAAGGGCGCGTGCCACTCGGCGACGGTCCTGAACGTGTGCAGGACGACCTGGGTCTGGGTCTGCAGGACGCCGTCGATCTCCGACACCTGGGCCGACAGGATGCGGTGCAGCGCCTCGCGGGAGGGGGAGACGAGCTCGCAGCCGAGGTCGGCGGCCCCGGTGAGGGAGTAGACAGAACGGGTGTCGGGGCGCTCTGCCAGCGCCTTGGCCACCTGCGTGGCGGTGCCGGGCCGCACCTGGACGTGCAGGTGCACGGGCCGGCCGTGGCCGGTGCGCAGGTCGTCGTAGATGGCCGTGACGCGGACGAAGCCCTCGGCGATGAGCCGCTGCAGCCGCCGGGCGACCGTGCGCTCGTGCTCGCCCACGGCCCGGCCGATCTCACCCCACGAGGCCCGGGGGCTGACTTGCAGCGCGGCCACGAGCCGTCGGTCGAGAACGTCCACGGATGCCCGTCCCTGTGTCGGGATTGTAAAAGTTGGGGTAATTATTTGACTGTTTCGGTCGCCCGAATGCAGAGTAAGCCATTACCGCACTTGTCAGCAAAGGAGCCCTTCTTGGCGACCTCCCCCGTGGCGCACTCCCCACTCGGAATCCCCAAGAGCCGCGTCCGGCAGCTCATGGCGGCCAGCATCGGCAACGTCGTCGAATGGTACGACTGGTACGCGTACACCTTCCTCGCCGTCTACTTCTCCGACCAGGTCTTCCCCAAGGCATCGGACAACAGCCTCGTCCCGCTGCTCAGCTCGTTCGCCGTCTTCGCGGTGGGCTTCTTCATGCGCCCCCTGGGCGGCCTGCTGGTCGGCGCGTTCGCCGACAGGTACGGCCGCAAGTCGGCCATGACGTTCACCATCGTGCTGATGGGCGCGGGCTCCCTGCTGGTCGGCCTGACCCCCACCTACGCGGCCGTCGGCCTGCTGGCCCCGGTCATCCTCACCCTCGCCCGGCTGATCCAGGGCCTGTCGGTGGGCGGCGAGTTCGCCGCCGCGACCACCTTCCTGGTGGAGTCGGCCCCGCCCGGCCGCCGCGGCCTGTTCTCAAGTTTCCAGTACGTGAGCACCACCATCGGCCAGCTCATCGCCTCAGGACTGGCCGCGCTGCTGGCCACGAGCCTGATCGAGGCCGACATGGACTCCTGGGGCTGGCGCGTGCCGTTCGTCGTGGGCGCGGTGCTGAGCCTGGTGGGCCTGTGGATCCGCAAGGGCGCCGACGAGACCTCGGCCGTGGCGGAGGAGATCCAGCGCGGCGAGGCCACCCGGCCCAAGCTGTTCGAATTCCTGCGGCTGCACCCGAGGTCGGCGGCGACGATCGTGGGCATCACGATCGCCGGCACGGTGGCCTACTACACCTGGACCAGCTTCCTGCCCACGTACGCGCAGATCACGGTGGACTTCGACAAGGCCGAGTCGCTCCAGATCGGCACGATCTCGCTGGTCTTCTTCATGATCCTGCAGCCGCTGCTGGGCATGCTGTCGGACCGGGTGGGGCGCAGGCCGATGCTGATCACCTTCGGACTCGGCTTCGTCATCCTGCCCGTGCCGCTGCTCGGCCTGCTCACCGACGCCTACTGGAGCCTGCTGGTCGTGCAGCTCGTCGGCATGGTCTTCCTCGGCTGCTTCACCGCGATCTCGGCCGCGGTCAACTCCGAGCTCTTCCCGACGCGGGTGCGGGCGGCCGGCGCCGGATTCCCGTACTCGCTGACCGTCGCGCTCTTCGGTGGCACCGCGCCGCTGATCGGCACGGCGCTGCAGGAGGCGGAGAACCCGGGCCTCTTCCCGTGGTACATGTCGGCGCTGGCGCTCGTCTCCACGCTGGTCTACATCTTCGTGCTCAGGGAGACCAAGGACGAGCCGCTGCGCTAGGCACTGACCGGACTCACTAGCCGAACGAGGTGCAGGGGCGCTCCCGCAGCTCCTTGACGTAGTCGTCGGGGGCGCCCGCCCGCTCGGCCGCGTCGGCCAGGCTGCCCAGGTAGCGGGCCGAGGGCAGGCCGCCCTCGTAGCCGTCGAGCACGTAGAACCAGGCCACGACCTCGCCGTCGAGCGTCTGCACCCGCAGCCGGACCTTGTGGTAGGCGCCGCGCACCGCGCCCTCCCACTGGTCGAGCGACTGCTCCTCCCAGTCGGGCACGTCGTAGAGGACCACGAAGACGTGCTCGTCGGGGTCTTCGACGATCGTGGCGACCGCGCCCTCCCACTTGAGGTCCATGCCTCCGAACGTCAGCCGCCAGCCCGGCAACCAGCCCACACCGCGGATCGGTGAGTGCGGGGCACGCATGGCCATCTGCTCCGGGTCCATGTTGCTGCCATAGGAGGCGTATACAGGCACAGCGGCAAGACTAGCGCCTGAGACCGCGCCCCGTTCGTCAGCAGCTCGGGGCATGCGGGAGAATGGTGGTGTGACGAGGATCGTGATCATCGGCGGCGGACCAGGCGGCTACGAGGCGGCACTGGTGGCCGCCCAACTAGGCGCGCAAGTCACGATGGTCGAGCAGGACGGCCCGGGTGGCGCCTGCGTGCTCACCGACTGCGTGCCGTCCAAGACGCTGATCGCGACCTCCGTCCGCAAGCAGGCCCTGCTCGACGCCCCTTCGCTGGGCGTGTCGTTCTCCGGTGGCCTCGACGGCGACGCCGGGGTGGCGCAGGTCGATCTGCCGCTGGTCAACAAGCGGGTCAAGGAGCTGGCCCAGGCGCAGTCCGCCGACATCGCGACCAGGGTCGAGGCCGAGGGCGTCGAGATCGTCAAGGAGCGCGGCCGGCTGGTCGATCCGCAGGTGGTCAGGGCCGGAGACCGCACGATCAGGGCCGACGTCGTGCTGGTGGCCACGGGGGCGACGCCGCGGGTGCTGCCGGGGGCCGAGCCCGACGGCGAGCGCATCCTCAACTGGCGTCAGCTCTACGACCTCGAAGAGCTGCCCGAGCACCTGATCGTGGTCGGCTCGGGGGTGACGGGGGCCGAGTTCGCGGGGGCCTACCGTTCGCTCGGGGCGGAGGTCACGCTGGTCTCCAGCCGCGACCGGATGATGCCCAACGAGGACGCCGACGGCGCCGAGGTGCTCGAAGAGGTCTACCGGCGGCGCGGCATGAACGTCATGGGCCGCTCCAGGGCCGCCTCCGTCAAGCGCACGTCCCACGGCGTGGTGGTGACGCTGGAGGACGGCCGCACGGCCGAGGGTTCCCACGCGCTGATGACCGTCGGCATGATCCCCAACACCTCCGGCATCGGGCTGGAGGAGGCGGGCGTGCAGCTCGACCGGGGCGGGTTCGTCAAGGTCGACAAGGTCTCCCGCACGTCGGCGCCCGGCGTCTACGCGGCCGGCGACTGCACCGGCGTGCTGATGCTGGCTTCGGTCGCCGCCATGCAGGGCCGGATCGCGGTGTGGCACGCGCTGGGCGAGGCCGTGCAGCCGCTGCGGCTGGCCACCGTGGCCTCCAACATCTTCACCGACCCGGAGATCGCGGCCGTGGGCGTCGCGCAGCGCGCCATCGAGGCGGGCGAGATCGAGGCCAACGTGGTCAAGCTGCCACTGGCCACCAACGCGCGGGCGAAGATGCAGGGCTTCAACGACGGTTTCGTGAAGCTGTTCTGCCGCCCGCACACCGGGATCGTGCTGGGCGGCGTGGTCGTCGCGCCGCGGGCCTCCGAGCTGATCCTGGCGGTGTCGGTGGCGGTGCAGCAGCGGCTGACCGTCGACCAGCTCGCTCACACGTTCGCGGTCTACCCGTCGCTGTCGGGATCGGTCACCGAGGCGGCCAGGCGGCTGATGCAACCGGGCGTCGGCATCTAGGAAGTTCCTGCGAAGAAGGGGCGTGCGGTGGTCCGCGCGCCCTTTTGTTGTGCCTCTGACCGTTGACCTTTGTTGGTATGGACACCAAACTAAGTCACGAGTTGGCGCAGCGTTCGAAGGAGCTTCCATGCCCTATCGCCCTCCCCTGGTCGCGCACGAGTACTTCGTCGCGGACCCGCCGGAGCTGCCGGTCCGCGTACGAGGAGAGGGCGGCCTGTCGGCGCTCATCGCCGCGGAAGTGGTCGCGGCCGACGGCGCCGAGGTGCTGCTCAAGGCGGTCACCTCGGCGGAGGAGACGCTGGTCGTCCAGGTGGGGGCGGCGGGCGAGGGCGTGATCAGGGTGCGGCTGTCGGAGGACGCCACCGCCCGGCCCCGCTCCGAGCGCGCCATCGCGCTGGTGACGCCCGGCACGTACGCGGGAGCACGGGTCGTGGCCGAGCCCGGCGCGCCGATCGTGGTGGACGCCGGGTCGTTGCGGGCCGAGATCACCCTGTCGCCGTGGCACCTGCGCTTCACCGACGCGGCCGGGGCGACGCTGGTCGAGCAGGACCGGGGGCACACCGACATCAGCGGGCGCCTGCGTACGCTGCCGTTCGGGCGCTCCGCCTCGGGAGGCGCGCCCGTCGCCTACCACGAGAGCTTCGCCGCCGCGCCCGACGAGGCGTTCTCCGGCTTCGGCGAGTCGTTCACCCGGCTGGACAAGCGCGGTCAGCGACCGCTCATGTGGAACTTCGACGCCTTCGGCGCCGAGTCGCAGCGCGCCTACAAGAACATCCCCTTGTACGTGTCCAGCCGGGGCTACGGCGTCCTGGTCGACAGCGGCGCGCCCCTGGAGTTCGACGTGTGCCAGTCCACGCACAGCGTGGTGCAGATCCTGGTGCCCGACGACGTCATGGACTACTACGTGCTGGCGGGCCCGGCCCCCGCGGAGGTGCTGGACCGGTACGACCGGCTGACCGGCCGGCCCTCGCTGCCGCCGAAGTGGGCGTTCGGCACCTGGATCTCCTCGGGGTTCTGCGTGGACAGCGGGGAGCGGGTGCTGGCCAGGGCGCGCACGATCAGGGAGCGCGGCATCCCGTGCGACGTGCTGCACCTGGACACCTACTGGCAGAGCGACGGGCGCTGGTCGGAGATGCGCTGGGACCCGGTGAACTTCCCCGACCCCGAGGGCATGCTGGCCGAGCTCGCGGAGATGGGGTTCAAGGTCTGCCTATGGATGAATCCTTATATTTCCCACCTTAGCCCGGTCTTCCAGGAGGCCGCCGAGGCCGGATACCTGCTGCTCGACCCCCAGGGCGAGCCGTACGTCGCCGACTGCTGGCACGGCTCCTTCCCCGCCTGCGGCATCGTGGACTTCACCCACCCGGAGGCGGTCGAGTGGTTCAAGGGCCTGCTGCGCCCGCTGCTGCGCCAGGGCGTGGCCGCGTTCAAGACCGACTTCGCCGAGGGCGTGCCGGCCGACGCGGTGGCCGCCAACGGCATGAGCGGCACCGAGCTGCACAACGTCTACACCCTGCTGTTCAACGACGCCGTCGTGGACGTCACCCGCGAGGTCAACGGGCACGAGCTGGTCTGGGCGCGCTCGTCGTACCTGGGAGGCCAGCGGCACAGCGCCCAGTGGGGCGGCGACACCTACACCAGCTACGCCGCCATGGGCAGCACGATCAGGGGCGGCCTCGCGCACGGCCTGTCCGGTGTGCCGTTCTGGAGCCACGACGCGGGCGGCTTCACCGGCCGGCCCACCGACGACCTGTACGTGCGCTGGACCCAGTTCGGCGCGCTCTCCCCGCTGCTGCGCCTGCACGGCACCACGACCCGTGAGCCATGGGAGTTCCCGGAGGTCGAGGAGCAGGCGGTCGCGGCGCTGAAGCTGCGTTACCGGCTGATGCCCTACCTGTACTCGGCCGCCGTCGAGGCCGCGCGCACCGGCGCGCCGATGATGCGGGCGCTGTGCGTGGACCATCCGGACGACCCGGTGGCCTGGCAGGCCGACCTGCAGTACCTGCTCGGGCACGACCTGCTGGTGGCCCCCATGACCGGGCCCGAAGGCGTCAGGCAGGTGTACCTGCCGCGCGGCCGGTGGGTGGACTACTGGACCGGCGAGGTGCTGGACGGCGCCCGTTACGTCCGGGTCGCCAAGCCGCTCGGCCAGATCCCGCTCTTCGTCCGGTACGGCGCGCTCATCCCCGTACAGGAGCAGCGGGACACGGTGGACGTGCCGGAGGAGATCGCGCTCGTCGCCTTCGGCGGCGGCGGCGGGAGCGCCGAGATCCACGACGCCGACGGCGTGACGGTCGCCGTCGCCACCAGGGACGGCGACGTGCTGCGTGTCGCCGTCACCGGCCCGAAGCGCGTCACCGGGGTCGAGCTCGTCCCGGTGCCCGGAGCTCCCGCGCGGGCCGTCATCTCGTAACACCCCCTGGAGGGATCATGGTCAAGTCAAGAGGCGTGGCGGTGCTGGCCGCCGCCGTGCTCGCCCTGTCGGCCTGCGGCGCGGGCGGCGGTTCCGCGAGCCCGAGCCCCGGCGGCACCGAGCCGCGCGTGCTCAAGCTCTGGCACTACGAGACGGCCGACAGCGCCATGGGCAAGGCGTGGGCCGAGGCGATCAAGAAGTTCGAGGCGTCGCACCCGAACGTGACCGTCGAGTTCGAGGAGAAGGGCTTCGAGCAGATCCAGAAGACGGCCGCCATGGTGCTCAACTCGGACGAGGCGCCCGACATCATGGAGTACAACAAGGGCAACGCCACGTCCGGGCTGCTGTCCAAGCAGGGCCTGCTCGCCGATCTGAGCGAGGAGGCCACCAAGCGCGGCTGGGACAAACTGCTGCCCGGCGGCCTGCAGACCACCGCGAAGTACGACGACCGGGGCGTGATGGGCTCCGGCAAGTGGTACGGCGTGCCCAACTACGGCGAGTTCGTGATGGTCTATTACAACAAGGACCTCTTCGACAAGCACAAGGTCACGGCCCCGGCCACGTACGAGGAGTTCACCGCCGCCCTCGACACGTTCGTCAAGGCCGGCGTGACCCCCATCTCCAACGCCGGCGCCGAATACCCGGCGCAGCAGATCTTCTACCAGCTCGCGCTCACCAAGGCGCAGAAGCCGTGGCTGGACGCCTTCCAGTCCTACAAGGGCAAGGTCGACTTCCACGGCCCCGAGTTCACCTACGGCGCCGACACGTTCGCCGACTGGGTGAAGAAGGGCTACATCCCCAAGAACTCGGCCGGGGTCAAGGCCGAGGACATGGGCGTGGCGTTCATGAACGGCAAGTTCCCCGTCATGATCAGCGGTAGCTGGTGGTACGGCCGCTTCGCCTCGGAGATCAAGGACTTCGAGTGGGGCCACTTCCTGTTCCCCGGCGCCACGATGTCGCCCGGTTCGAGCGGCAACCTCTGGGTCGTCCCCGAGAAGTCGGAGAACAAGGACCTGGCCTACGACTTCATCGACATCACGATGAGCAAGGACATCCAGAACCTGCTCGGCAACTCCGGCGGCGTCCCCGTGGCCGCCGACGCCGCCGCGATCACCGACGCCAAGAGCAAGGAGCTCATCGAGTCCTTCAACAAGCTGACCGCCGCCGACGGCCTGGCCTTCTACCCCGACTGGCCCGCGCCCGGCTACTACGACGTGATGGTGGCCGGGGTCCAGGAGCTCATCAACGGCAGCAAGACCTCGGCCGAGGTGCTGGACGAGCTGGCCAAGCCGTACGAGGACAACCTCGCCGACATTGGCAACTAGATGAGGGCACGCACGAGGGGGTACTGGCTCTACCTGGTCCCCAGCCTGCTGCTGTTCCTGGCCGTCATCGTGGTGCCGTTCCTGATGAACGTCGGCGCCAGCTTCACCCGCTGGTCGGGGGTGGGCACGCCGCGCTGGATCGGGCTCGGCAACTACGCCCGGCTGCTGGAGGACGAACGCTTCTGGGAGTCGTTCCAGCACAACGTGGGGCTGATCGTGGCCATGGCCTTGGTGCCGACCGCGATCGGGCTCGTTCTGGCCGCCGCCCTGTTCGACTACATCGGCAAGCGGTTCGGGGCGCGCACGGCCTCCGCGCTGCGCGCGACGTACTACCTGCCGCAGGTGCTGCCGGTGGCGGTGGCGGGCGTGGTGTGGGGCTGGATGTTGCACCCGTCGTACGGCGCCGTCAACCAGATCTTCGGCCTGGACCTCGACTGGCTCGGTGACCCCGATCTGGCGCTGGCCACGGTCATGGCGGTGATGGTCTGGTTCCAGCTCGGCTACCCGGTCGTGATCTTCATGGCCGGGCTGCAGCGGGTGGACCCGGCCTACTACGAGGCCGCCGAGATCGACGGGGCCTCGTGGTGGCGCAGGTTCTGGCACATCACGATCCCGCAGATCCGGCCGGAGATCTTCGTGGTGCTGCTGACGTGCACGATCGCCGCGCTGAAGGTGTTCGGGCCGATCTTCGTGCTGACGCGCGGCGGGCCGGGGAACGCGACGATGGTGCCGTCGTACTTCTCGTACCTGAACTTCTTCCAGAAGAGCAACGTCGGGTACGGCTCGGCCATCGCCACCGTGCTGGCGCTGATCATCATCGTGGTGACGTTCCTGTTCCTGCGTGTCCAGGAGCGTGACGCATGAGGGGCCCGGGACGCTGGGCGGTGCTGTTGGCGCTGGTCGTGCTGGCCGTGGTGATGATCTTCCCGTTCGTGACCGTGGCGATGAACGCGGTCAAGTCGCCGGCCGAGTACAGCTCGAACGGGCCGCTGAGCCTGCCCGAGGGGCTCTACCTCCAGGGGATCGCAGACTTCTGGAACCGGGTGGAGTTCGGCGTCAAGCTCTGGAACAGCTTCGTCATCAGCGCCTCGGTGTCGGTGCTGGCGGTGGTGCTGTCGGTGCTCAACGCGTACGCGCTGGGCATCGGCAGGGTGAAGGGCCGGTTGTGGATCCTGGTGCTCTTCCTGGTGGCCAACACGCTGCCGCAGGAGGCGCTGGCCTACCCGCTGTACTACCTGGCCAAGGCCGTCGGCCTGTACGACACCCGGCTCGCGGTGATCATCATCATGACCGCGATCCAGGCGGCGTTCGGCACGTACCTGCTGAGCGCGGTGCTGGGCCAGTTCCCGAAGGAGATCCTGGAGGCAGCCTCGATCGACGGCGCGGGGCGGCTGCGGTCGCTGCTGCGGATCGTGGTGCCGATCAGCCGGCCCACGATCAACGTGCTGCTGATCTTCTTCTTCATCTGGACCTGGAACGAGTTCTTCCTGCCGCTGATCTTCCTGATCTCGAACGACACCCAGACGGTGCCCGTCGCGCTCGGCGTCCTGCAAGGGCAGCGGTACATGGACGCGACCATGTCCAGCGCTTCGGCCCTGCTCGGCATCGTCCCGGCGGTCGCCTTCTTCCTGATCTTCCAGCGCACGCTGACCCGAGGTGTGACGGTCGGCGCCATCAAGTGATGGAGAACCACTCAAGATGCGAAAAATCCCGTTATTAGCGGTTGTTTCCCTCGCCGCGTCGTTATCCGTCGCGCCCGCCGTTGTCGCGCCCGCCGTTCAGGCCGCGCAGGCGTACCCCTTCCAGAACCCGGCCCTGCCGCTCGACCAGCGCGTCACCGACCTGCTCGGCCGGCTCACCCTCGACGAGAAGCTGAGCCTGCTGCACCAGTCGCAGCCGGCGATCCCGCGCCTCGGCATCGCCTACCACAAGAACGGCACCGAGGCGCTGCACGGCGTCGCCTGGTCCAACCACCGCGACGACAACTGGAACCAGAAGTTCGCCGCCGGCACCGTCTTCCCGCAGGCGGTCGGGCTGGCCAGCACCTGGGACCCGGCGCTGATCAGGAAGGTCGGCGCGGCCGTGGGCGACGAGACGCGCGGCTACCACGCCGCCGACCCCGTCCTGTGGGGGCTGCAGGTGTGGGCGCCGGTGGTCGACCTGCTGCGCGACCCGCGCGCGGGTCGCAACGAGGAGGGCTACTCCGAGGATCCGCTGCTCACCGGGGCCATGTCGACCGCGTACGGCAAGGGGCTGCAGGGTGACGACCCCTTCTACCTGAAGACCGCGCCCGTGCTGAAGCACTACCTGGCCTACAACAACGAGACCGACCGCAGCCTCACCTCCTCCAACCTGACGCCCAAGCTCAAGCACGAGTACTACGAGCCGGCCTTCAAGGCGGCGATCTCGGCCGACGCCGCGACCGGGGTGATGGCGTCGTACAACCTGGTCAACGGGCGGCCCAATCACGTCAACCCGGACCTGAACGACGCGGTCAGGACCTGGACCGGCAAGACGCTCTACAACCCCAGCGACGCGTGGGGGCCGCACGCGCTCACCGACCTGGAGCGCTACTACGACGACAAGCCCGAGGCGTTCGCCGCCGTGCTGAAGGCCGGGCTGGACAGCTTCACGATCGACGGCAGCGACCTCGGGCCGATGCTGACCAACCTCAAGGCCGCGCTCGACCAGGGCCGTATCACCGTGGCCGATGTGGACAAGTCGGTACGCAACGTGCTGTCCATCCGGACCCGGCTGGGCCACTTCGATCCGGACGGCGGGCCGTACGCGCGGATCACGGCGGACGTGATCAACAGCGCCGCCAACCAGCGGCTCAACCGGGAGACCGCCGGCAAGGCGGCCGTGCTGCTGAAGAACTCCGGCGTGCTGCCTTTCGGCAGGCCGAAGTCGGCCGCCGTGGTGGGGCCGCTGGCGGACCGGCTGTATCGGGACTGGTATTCGGGGCGACTGCCGTACCAGGTGACGCCGCTCGACGGGATCAAGGAGCGGGTGGGCGCCGTCACCACCGGCGAAGGGCTGGAGCGCATCGCGCTCAAGCATCTCGACTCCGGCCGGTACGTCACCGCGACCGGCACCGGGCCCGACGACAACGCCGCCCTGCTCGACACCGCGCCCGGCGCCGCCTCGCAGTGGGACCTCACCGACTGGACCGGCGGCGTGTCCACGCTGCGCAACGCGGGCAACGGCCGGCTGCTGGGCGGCGACTGGCGCTCGCTCGACACCGACGACGCCGAGCCCGACGGCTGGTACGTCTCCCAGCAGTTCGCACTGGAGCGGCAGGCCGACGGCAGCCACCTGATCCGTTACGCCGGATATGAGACGGTCGAGGGCTGGTTCGGCCTGCCCGACGCGTACGTGGGCGTCACCGACGGCACGCTCGGCCTGGTGCAGAAGGCGCAGGCGGCGAAGTTCGCCAAGGAGGTCGTCTCCGACGGGCTCGGCGCGGGCGTCGCGCAGGGCGCCGAGGCGGAGGTCGCGGTGGTCGTGGTCGGCAGCCATCCCTTCGTCGCGGGGCGCGAGTTCCACGACCGCGCCGACCTGCGGCTCGGCGCGGGCCAACTGCGGCTGATCGAGGCCGTGCGCAAGGCCAACCCGCGCACGGTGGTCGTCCTGGAGACGAGCTATCCGGTCGTCGTGGACGCCCCGACCCTGCTGTGGACCACGCACGCGGGCGCGGAGACCGGGCACGCCGTCGCCGACGTGCTCTTCGGCGACGTCAACCCCGGCGGCCGGCTCACCCAGACCTGGCCCGCCGATGGCGAGCTGCCGAGCCTGCTGGACTACGACCTGGTCAAGACCGGGATGACGTACCTGTACGAAAAGGACAAGCCGCTCTACGCCTTCGGCCACGGCCTGAGCTACACCTCCTTCGGCTACCAGGGCCTGCGCGCGCACGGCGACCAGGTGAGCGTCAGGGTCACCAACACCGGCAAGGTGAAGGGCGACGAGGTGGTCCAGCTCTACACCCACCAGCGCGACTCCCGCTTCGCGCAGCCGGTCAAGCGGCTGCGCGGCTTCCAGCGGATCACGCTCGGCCCGGGGGAGACGCGGATGGTCACCTTCCCGCTGAAGCGGTCGGACCTGGCCGTCTGGGATCACACCAGGGGCAGGTGGGTGGTCGAGAACGCCACCCACGACGTGCTCGTGGGCTCCGCCTCCGACCGGATCCGCCAGAGCACCACGCTGCGTGTGCACGGTGAGACCGTGCCCGTGCGCGACCTGGCCAGGACGACGCGGGCGATGGACTTCGACGACTATTCGGGCGTCGCCTTCGCCGACGAGAGCAAGGCGCGGGGCGAGGTGGTCGAGGGCTCGGCCGGTGACTGGGTGGCGTACACGGGGGCCTCCTGGGGCTCGCGCCTGACGGCCGCGGTGGCGTCGGTGAGCGGCGGCTCGTTCGAGGTGCGGCGCGGCTCGCCGACCGGTGCGCTGCTGGCGACCGTGCGGGTGCCCGCCACGGGCTCGATCTACACCTACGGGACGGCGAGCGCGAGCGTACGGGCCGGCACCGGGAGCGTGTACCTGGTGTTCCGGGGCGACCTGCGGATCAGGGACTTCGCAATCGCTCGATGAGGACGCTCGCCTGACGAGGACGCTCGCCCGATGAGGACTCCGCCGGGCGGTCGCGAGCATGGTCGCGAGCATGGTCGCGGCCGCCCGGCGGACTTGCCTCTTATTGGATAGCTGTGTTATCTATTATTTGGATAATACAGCTATCCAGAAGAGGGTGTCTGATGACCGTGATCGTTCTGCTGGTCGCCACGCTGGCGTTCCGGCTGCTGGGAGTCCTGGGCGTGGGCCGGTTCGGCACGTGGCGGGTGAGCGCGGCCCACGGCCTGGCCGTCATGCTGGTCATGACCGCCGGCGCCCACTTCGTCCCGGCCGGCGTGACCTTCATGCCCAACTACGCCGACATGCTGGCCATGGTGCCGCCGTTCGTGCCGTTCCCCGCCTTCATGGTGTATCTGAGCGGCGTGCTGGAGCTGGCCGGGGCGGCGGGGCTGGTGCTCGGGCGCACCCGCAGGGCCGCCGGGATCTGCCTCGCGCTGCTCTTCGTGGCCCTGCTGCCGGCGAACGTGCACGCCGCCGAGGCCGATCTCGTGGTCTCCTCGCCGCTCTGGCAGCGCATCCCCGAGCAGGTGCTCTACATCGCGATCGCCCTGTGGGCGGCGCGTCCGTCCGCTGCCCGCCCGGTGGCCCGGCCGGCCGAGAAGGTGAGTGCGTGAGCGGGGTCAGCGGACCGTCCAGCCGCCGTCGATGACCAGCGTGTGTCCCGTGATCAGCGACGCCGCGGGGGAGGCGAGGAAGAGCACCGCCCCCGCGACGTCCATGGGCTCGCCGATGCGGTGCAGCGCCGCGATCCGCTCGATCACGTCGGCCTCGAACGCCGGGTCCGACAGGGCGGGCGCGGTGCCGGGGGTGCGGATGAACGTGGGGGCGACGTTGTTGACCGTGACGCCGTGCGGGCCCCATTCGACGGCAAGGCAGCGGGTCAGGTGGGCGATGGCCGCCTTCGTCATGCAATAGATTGATTCGCCGGGCAGGGCCACCTCGCCGGCCTGTGACCCGATGTTCACGATCCGCCCGTACCCCTGCTCGATCATCACCCGCCCCGCCGCCTGGCTGGCCAGGAACGTGCCCTTCAGGTTCACCCGCACCGTCCGGTCGAAGTCGTCCTCCGTCACCTCCTCGGCCGGGTTGCCCGGCGCGATGCCGGCGTTGTTGACCAGGATGTCGATCCGGCCGAACCGCTCCACCACCGCGCGCACCGCATCGGCGATCTGGCCGGGCGCGGTCATGTCCATCTGCAGCGGCAGCGCGGCCCGGCCGAGACCGCGGACCTCGTCGGTCAGCCCTTCGTCGGCCCCGGCGTCCCGGTAGCCGAGCGCGACGTCGGCGCCGGCGTTCGCCAGGGCCAGCGAGATCGCCCGGCCCAGCCCCCGCGCCGCGCCCGTGACCAGGGCGACCTTTCCGTCCACGCGATATTCGGGGAACGTCGTCATGCGTGCCTTACCTCCTTGCGGCTTTAATTCGTTGTCTATCCAAACTATTGACCATGGCTGCGCGTGTGTGTGAGCCTGCTGGTGAGCTCATGCGCGAAGGCGCGGCGACGGTCAGGGTCCTGCACTCTGCTCGTGCATGGCGGTCTGCTGACGCCTTTGGGACGCCTTCCGGCGTGCCTGGAAAGGAAGAGCCGCGCATGCGAAGAAGATTATTCGTCATGCTCACGACCGTCGCCGTGCTGATCGCGGCGGCGGTCGTCCGGATGGCGCCGGTCTCGGCGATCGCCTCGGATCCGTACGCGTACAAGAACGTCAGGATCGACGGCGGGGGCTTCGTGCCCGGCATCGTCTTCAACCCGTCCGAGCGGAACCTCGTCTACGCCCGCACCGACATCGGCGGCGCGTACCGGTGGAACCAGTCCGGCAAGTCCTGGACCCCGCTGCTCGACTGGGCCGGCTGGGACAAGTGGGGCTACAACGGGGTGATCAGCCTGGCCACCGACCCCGTGCAGACCAACCGGGTGTACGCGGCCGTCGGCATGTACACCAACAGCTGGGACCCGAACAACGGCGCCGTCCTGCGCTCCACGGACAAGGGTGACACCTGGCAGGTCACGGCGCTGCCGTTCAAGCTGGGCGGCAACATGCCGGGCCGGGGCATGGGCGAGGCGCTGTCGGTCGACCCGAACGACAACCGGATCCTCCACCTCGGCGCCCCCAACGGCAATGGCCTGTGGCGCAGCACCGATTACGGCGTGACCTGGTCGAAGGTGACGAGCTTCCCCAACCCCGGCAACTACGCCCAGGACCCCGGCGACCCCAACGGCTACCTGAGCCACCGGCCCGGCGTGGTCTGGGTGACCTACGACAAGCGCTCGTCCACCCCGGGCAGTGCCTCCAGGACCATCTACGTGGGCGTCGCGGACAAGGACAACACCGTCTACCGCACCACCGACGGCGGCGCCACCTGGTCACGGCTGGCCGGCCAGCCCACCGGGTACATCGCGCACAAGGGCGTGCTCGACACCGTCAACGGCTACCTCTACCTCGCCACGAGCGACACCGGGGGGCCGTACGACGGCGCCAAGGGCGACGTGTGGCGCTACGCCACCGCCACCGGCACCTGGACCCAGATCAGCCCCATTCCCTCCTCCAGCGCAGACGACTACTTCGGCTACAGCGGCCTGACCGTCGACCGCCGGCACCCGGGCACGATCATGGTGGCCACGCAGATCTCCTGGTGGCCCGACGTGATCTTCTTCCGCTCGACGGACTCCGGCGCCACCTGGACCCGGGTCTGGGACTGGACGTCGTACCCGAACCGCAGCTTCCGCTACACGATGAACATCTCCGAGAACCCCTGGCTGACCTTCGGCGCCAACCCGCAGCCGCCCGAGGTCGCCCCCAAGCTCGGCTGGATGACCGAGTCGCTGGAGATCGACCCGTTCGACTCCGACCGGATGATGTACGGCACCGGCGCCACCGTCTACGGCACCGAGAACCTCACGCAGTGGGACGCCGGCGCGCAGTTCACGATCAGGCCGATGGCCAAGGGCCTGGAGGAGACGGCGGTGCTCGACCTGATCAGCCCGCCCAGCGGAGCGCCCCTGGTCAGCGGCCTGGGAGACATCGGCGGGTTCCGTCACACGAACCTGGACGCCGTACCACCGATGATGTTCACCTCACCGGTCTTCACCTCCACCACCAGCCTCGACTACGCCGAGCGGGCGCCCTCGATCATGGTCAGGGCGGGCAGCTTCACCGACGCCGACCGCCCGAACGACAGCCACGTGGCCTTCTCCACCGACGGCGGCGCCAACTGGTTCCAGGGCACCGAGCCCGGCGGCGTCAATGAGGGCGGCACCGTCGCCGCCGCGGCCGACGGCTCCCGCTTCGTCTGGGCGCCCAAGGGCGTGGCCCCCGTCTACTCCGTCGGCTACGGCAACTCCTGGCGGCAGGCTTCCGGCCTGCCGACGGAGGCCGTGGTGGAGTCGGACCGGGTCAACCCGCGCAAGTTCTACGGGCTCGGCGGCGGACGTCTCCACCTCAGCACCGACGGCGGCGCCACCTTCACCGCCACCGCCGCCACCGGCCTGCCCGCGACCGGCAAGGTCAAGGCCGTGGCCGGCGTCGAGGGTGACGTGTGGGTCGCGGGCGAGGGCGGCATCTGGCACTCGACCGACAGCGGCGCCTCCTTCACCAAGCTGTCCGGCGTCACGAACGCGGTCAACGTCGGCTTCGGCAAGGCCGCGCCCGGCGCGACGTACCCGGCGGTCTACGCGGTGGCCACGATCGACGGCGTCACCGGCCTGTACCGGTCGGACACCGGCGGCTCGGCGTGGGTGCGCATCAACGACGACCGGCACCAGTGGGGCAACATGGGCGAGGCGCTGACGGGGGATCCGCGCGTGTACGGGCGGGTCTACCTGGGCACGAACGGGCGCGGCATCATCTACGGCGACCGCACGGGCCCGCCCGTGACGGTCACCCCCACGCCGACCGTCACCCCCACCGTCACCCCCACCGTGACCCCGACGGTGACTCCCACGACCGGCACCGGCTGCACGGCCACCTATGAGCCCGGCAACTCCTGGCCCGGCGGCTTCCAGGCGAACGTCACCGTCAGGAACACCGGCGCCGCGCCGATCACCGGCTGGCGGGTGACCTGGACCTGGCCGGGGGACCAGCGGATCACCAACCTCTGGGGCGGCACCCCGGCCCAGACGGGCGCCGGCGTCACGGTCACGAACGCCGGCTACAACGGCGGCGTGGCGGCCGGGGCGGCGACGTCGTTCGGCCTCAACGGCTCCCACACCGGCGCCAACACCCCGCCCACCACCCTCACCTGCACCCCGGCCTGACCGCCGGAAACCACCGAGGGCCGCACGGGACCCACACCCCGTGCGGCCCTCGCCGTCCTGGCGATGCCGCAGGGCCTCGCCGTCCGTGCCGGCGGACGCGGCGTACCGCTGATGGGGTCTTGACAGGGGCGGCGGGCCGGCGAAGCGTGGCGCTCACACGCCTCACCCGAGGGGGCCCGCCATGGCCGTACACGAGATCCGCATCGACCCCGACCTCCCTCTCCGCGACGAGCCCGGCACCGGCCACAACCGCTGGCATCCGGACATCCCGCCCATCGTCCGCTGCGAGCCGGGCGACGAGGTGATCCTGGAGACCAGGGACGCCTTCGACGGCCAGATGGGCCCCGAGGCCACGCTGAAGACCGTCGAGGCGCCCGACCTGGACGTCGTCCACCCGCTCACCGGCCCCGTCCACGTGGAGGGGGCGCGGCCTGGAGACCTGCTGGAGATCGAGATCCTGGAGGTCGCGCCGGACCGCTACGGCTACACCGTCCAGGTCCCCGGCTTCGGGTTCCTGCGTGACGTCTTCCCCGAGCCGTTCATGGTGCGCTGGGAGCTCGACGACGGGTGGGCGGCCTCGGACGACCTGCCAGGGGTGCGAATCCCGGCGGCGCCGTTCATGGGCACGATCGGGCTGGCGCCCGGGCACGAGTCGCTGGCCAGGACCACGGCCAGGGAGCAGGCGGCGCTGGCGCGCGGCGGGTTCGTGCTGCCGCCCTCGCTCGACGGAGCCGTCCCCGCCACCCCCGCCGGAGCCGCGGGGCTGCGGACCATCCCGCCCAGGGAGCAGGGCGGCAACGTGGACATCAAGCAGCTCGGCGCGGGCACACGGCTCTACCTGCCGGTGGACACGCCCGGCGGGCTGTTCTCGGCCGGGGATGCGCACTTCGCGCAGGGCGACTGCGAGGCGTGCGGGACCGCGATCGAGATGCGGGCGACGCTGCGGGTGCGGTTCACCGTGCACGAGGGGCAGGCGGAGGAGAAGGGCATCAGGGGGCCGAGGTTCGCCAGGTCGGAGTACTGGGTGGCGCCGGCGTACGCGGCTCCGCGCCGGTTCTACGCCACCACCGGCATGTCGGTGAGCAGGGACGGCGAGGTGTCGGCCGAGGACGCGACGCTGGCGGCCAGGAACGCGCTGCTGGAGATGATCGACCACCTGGAGGACAGGGGGTGGAGCGCGCAGCAGGCGTACGCGATCTGCAGCGTGGCGGTGGACCTCAAGGTGAGCCAGCTCGTGGACGTGCCCAGCTTCCTGGTGTCGGCGTTCCTGCCGGAGGACATCTTCACGGACTGAACGCGGTGGCGTTCAGAGCTCCTCCAGCAGCCCGGCGGGCACCGGCTCGTCCGGCTGGTCGTCCGCCGGAGGGGCCTCGTGGTCGGCGAGGCCGGTGAGGATGACCGCGAGTTCGGCCCGCGTGTGGATGCCCAGCTTGCGGTAGATCCGCGCCAGATGGGTGTCCACGGTGCGCTTGCTGATCGACAGGACGGTGGCCACCTCCAGGTTGCTCATCCCGCGCAGCACGAGGTCGGTGACCCGGCGTTCGCCGACGGTCAGCGGGTGGCCGTCGTGGCCGTTGGCGGCCGGGGCGGCGGGGTGGCGCGGCGCGGTGGCGGCCCGGTGCTTGTCGGCGAGCGCGGCCAGGCGGACCGCGCCGCAGTCGGTGGCCAGCCGCAGCGCCATGGCCAGGGTCTCGTGCGCCTTGCCCGCGTCTCCCGCCTGGCGTTGCGCGATGCCGAGGCGGAGCATCGCCCTGGCCTGTTCGAGCCTGGCGCCCCGGTGGGCGAGCAGGTCCACCGCCTCGTGCAGCAGGTCGAGCCGGGGGGCGCCCTCGTAGGCGACGCTGCCCGCGCTGAGCGCGCGGGCGATCGTGGTGGGTGCGCCCCACGCCCGTGCCAGCTCCAGCTCCCGCTCGGCCATCATGCGGGCGGCGGAGCGTTCGCCTGACAGGGTGTAGGCGAGGATCGTGTTCGTTCCCCATGGCACGCACGCCGGGTTCGTGATGCCTGCGGCGGTCAGGCGGCGCCCGCACTCCAGCAGGGTCAGCAGCCCGTCGCGGGGCCGGCCGTGGGAGAGGTGCACGCGTCCGAGCGCGTCCAGGAGGTGGCCGGAGATGAGGGGGTGCCAGTCGCCGTACGTCCTGACCGAGCCGAGCGCGCTCTCGGCGGCCTCCAGCTCGCCCCGTTCGACCAGGATCCTGACGGCGCAGGCGGTGGCGGCGGCGTGGAAGCCCTCGGCCCGCACCTCGCGGGCGCTGGCGATGGCGTCGTTGGCGTCGCGCAGCGCCGCGTCCAGGCTGCCGAGCTGGTAGCGCACCTCTGCCCTGGCCGACAGCGCCAGTGCCAGCCTGGTGCTCGATCCTTCTTCCCTGGTCTCGCTGACCAGCCGCTCCGCCCAGTAGGAGGCCTCGTCGAGGCGGTCGCCCCACACCAGGGGCAGCACCGCGGTGACCGGCACCGTGCCCTGGCCGTCCATGCAGCGGCGGGTCTGGGCGAGCATGCGCGGCAGGTTGCGGCCGCGCACGCCGGTGGCGAGGGCCAGCGCGCTCAGGAACTCCCTGGCGGCGGGGGTGAGCAGCGTGCCGAACGAACGGCCCAGCCGGCGTACCCCGAGCTGGCCCGCCGAGCGGCCCCACAGCAGCGCCTGGGCGGCGAACAGCAGGGCCAGGTCGGCGCCGGCGAACTGCGGCATCGCGGCGGCGGTGGTCGCCGCCTCGGCCAGCACCTCGCCCGCCTCCGCGGAGTTCGCGGTGACCAGGATGTCGGCGAACGGGGTCACCGACACGAGCGCCTGCGGCGCCCGCTTGACCCGGCCGTAGACGGTGCGCAGGTGCCGCAGGCAGGCGGGCAGGTCGCGGTGCTTCTCGACGGCGCCCAGCTCGGCGGTGACCTCCAGCACCGTCTCGCGGTCGTCGGTCTCGGCCAGGGCGCGGTGCAGGTAGCCGGTCGCGTCCTGCCAGGAGTGGTTGCCGCCGGCCTCTTCGGCCGCCTCGCGCAGCACGGTCACGGTCAGCGGGTCGCCGGTCGGGCCCGCCGACATCAGGTGCCTGGCCGAGCTGCTCAGCGGCGCGCCGAGCCGGTGCAGCAGCGCCGCGGTACGGCGGTGCAGGCGGTCGCGTTCGTCGGGGTCCATGCCGGCCAGCACGGCCTGCTGGACGCCCGGGTGCGGGAAGCGGCCGGGCGGCGAGCCCGTGATCAGCCCGAGAGCGCGCAGCCGGGCCGTGGCCACCCGCGCCACGTCCTGGCCGTGGCCGGCCAGCATGGCGGCCAGCTCCAGGCCGTCGTCGGGCGCCACGACGGCCAGCGCGCGTAACAGGTCCGCCCCGGCCGCGTCGGCGCCGGAGTCGCTGTCGGTCAGCCAGCCGAGCGCGGTCTCGGTCATCGCCGCGGCGCCCGTCTCCAGCACGCGGGGCATGTCGTCGCGCGTCGCGGTCACGCCGGTCCTGGCCAGCCGGGTCGCCAGCTCGTGCAGCAGCGCGGGGTTGCCCCGGGTGAGCTGGTGGCAGGCGAGCGCGACCTCCGCGTCGACCTGCTGCTCGGCGGTGCCGAGCTGACCGGCGAGCAGCCGCCGCGCGGCCAGGTGGGGCAGCGGCGCGGGCCGCAGCAGCCGCATGTACGGCAGCGCCGCCAGGTCCCTGGCGAGGTCGTTCCCCCCGGACTCGCCGGGGTCGGCACTGGTGAGGATCATCGCGATGGGCAGGCCGTCGAGCCGCCTGGCGATGTAGGAGCACCATTCCGCGGACTGCTGATCGGCATGGTGCACGTCGTCGACGGCGATGATCAGCGGCTGGTCGCCGGTGAAGTCGCGGGTGGCGCGGTAGAGCCCGTGCAGCACGCCGGGAGTGACGGCGTCCTTCCGCTCCTCGTCCGGCGTCAGGCCGGTGGGCGGCGCGCGGCCGGCGGCCATGAGCGGCTCGAACAACTGCCGGATGACGCCGAAGGGGTGCTCGCGCTCGGCGGGGTGGCCGCGGGCCATGAGCAGCAGCGCACCCGTCTCGGCCAGGGCCGACAGCGCCGCGTTGAGCAGCGTGGTCTTGCCCATCCCGCGTGCGCCCTGGATCAGCAGCACGGACGGACTCGCCGAACGAATCCTGGACAGCACTTCCCGTACAGCGGCTAGTTCTACGTCACGGTGTAGCAGCGTCTGCCCGGAAGACATCGCTACTCCAAAAGCTTGGCCCCCTGGACTGTCACAAGGATCATCCCGCCAAGGACAGGTCGGCTGTCAATAGCTGACGGACAAATCGGACAATTATGACGATCCCTTGTCAGATCTCACAACCGTCCCGTGGCCGGGTGAATGCGCATTCCCGGGCCCGCGTATACGTATTTCAGCGCCGCCGTACGGCTTGATGCGTACGCCGGAATTACGTCTTTACACGGCGGCGGGCCCGATGCAACTCTGCGATCAACGCCAGCACGAATGACGGCAGTAATTTGGGACCCAATACGGGGAGCGCCATGGACCGCCCACGTCTCAAGGCACATTTCACCGCTCAAGTGATCGACGGGTCGAAAGTCTTCCTGCTGGCCGACGGCCAGCACTATCGCGTTCAGGCCGAAGGGGCCGGCAAACTCCTGCCCTACCTCGACGGGCGGCACACGGTCGCCGAGATCGCCGCGGGGCTGAGCGGCGAGCTGCCGCTCACCCGGACGCTCACCGCCATTCGCAAGTTCGCCGCGTTCGGGGTGCTCGCCGACGGGCGGCCCGATTGGCCGGACGGCACGCTGGCCTTCTGGGACGCGCAGGGCATCGATCCCGTCCGGGCTCGTTCCGCCTTGGAGCGCGCCGAGTTCACCGTCGTCGCGTGCGGGGACGCCGACGCCGGGCCGGTCGAGGGAGTGCTGCGCGAGCACGGGCTGCGCGTGCGGACGAGGACCGTCGAGGAGGAGGCCGCCGGCCCCGCGGGCGAGCTGACGGTGGTCGTCACCGGGGACTACCTCGATCCCGCGCTCGACCGGCTCAACGCCGCCTACCTGGCCGCCGAGCACCCGTGGGCGCTGGTGAAGCCGTCCGGGATCACGTTGTGGGTCGGCCCGGTGCTGCGGCCGGGGCGTACCGGCTGCTGGGCCTGCCTGGCGCAGCGGCTGGCCGGGAACCGGCAGGTCGAGCGGTACCTGGCGGGCAAGCGTGGCGGCGGCATGCCGTACCACCCGGCCCGCGAGTCCGTGCCCGCCGGACCTTCGGTGGCGGGCGGGCTGCTGGCGGTGGAGCTGGCCAGGATCGCGGCGGGACAGGACGACGGCTCGATCGCGCGATCCTGCCTCGACGGCAGGATGACCACGGTCGACCTGCGCTCGCTCGGCACGATGGAGCACACCGTCATCCGGCTGCCGCAGTGCCGGGCCTGCGGGGACCCGGCGCTGATCAGCGAGCGCAGCCCCAAGGTGATGCTGTCGGCGCGCGACGCCAGGCACGTCACCGACGGTGGCTACCGGATCGAGCCGCCCGCGCGCACGTACGCCCGGCTGGAGAAGCACATCAGCCCGCTCATCGGCGCGGTGACCAGGCTGCACACGTTCGCCGACGAGGACAACGGCGTCACCTACAGCTTCACCGCAGGACACAACTTCGCCATGATCGGCGACAACATGGACCTGCTGCGGCGCAACCTGCGCGGGCAGAGCGGCGGCAAAGGCCGCACGGAGATCCAGGCCAGGGTGAGCGCCCTGTGCGAGGCCATCGAGCGCTACTCCGGCGTGTGGCGCGGCGAGGAGCCGGTGACCGAGGCCGCCTACGCCGACCTCGACCCGGCCGTGGCCGTGCATCCGGAGAGCCTGCTGCACTTCTCCGACGGCCAGTACGCCGGCCGCGATGAGTGGAACAAGGACCCCGCGCACCGCCTGCACCTGGTGCCCGAGCGCTTCCGCACCGACCTGCCCGTCGACTGGTCGCCGGCCTGGTCGCTGACCGAGGGGCGCGAGCGGCTGGTGCCCTCCGGCTACGCCTGGTACGGCCACCCCGACCTGGAGCGGCACTTCTACTGCGTGGGCGACTCCAACGGCAACGCCTCGGGCAACTCGATCGAGGAGGCCGTGCTGCAGGGCTTCTGCGAGCTGGTGGAGCGGGACGCGGTGGCGCTGTGGTGGTACAACCGGGCCAGGCGGCCGGCCTTCGACCTCGACTCGCTGCGCGACCCGTACGTGGACACCGTGCGCGAGTTCTACCAGGGCATGGACCGCGACATCTGGCTGCTCGACATCACCACCGACCTCGGCATCCCGGCGTTCGTGGGGGTGTCGCACCGCATGGGCCACCCGGTGGAGGACGTCATCGTCGGCTTCGGCGCGCACCTGGACCCGCGCATCGCCGCCATCAGGACGCTGACCGAGGTCAACCAGTTCCTGCCCTCGGTGGAGCGGCGCGACGAGCAGGGCAACACCCTCTACCTGGACGACGACGTGGCCACGCTCGCCTGGTGGAAGGAGACCAGGCTGGCCGAGCAGCCCTGGCTGGTGCCCGATCCCGCGCAACGGCCGCGTACGCTCGCCGACCACGCGCTCGCGGGCGGCGACGACCTGGCCGCGGACGTCGAGACGTGCGTGAACCGGGCCGCCGCGGCCGGGATCGAGGTCGTCGTGCTCGACCAGAGCCGGCCCGACCTGGAGCTGAGCGTCGTCCGCGTGATCGCGCCCGGCATGCGCCACTTCTGGCGGCGGCTCGGCCCCGGCCGCCTGTACGACGTGCCGGTCACGCTCGGCTGGATCCCGCGGCCCTGCGCGGAGGACGAGCTCAACCCCGTCAGCGTCTTCTTCTGACGGTCCCGGGGGACGTGCGGTGAACGAGGGAGGAACCCGGCGTGAGTGAGACGAAACGGCGGCTGCGGCGTGAGGCGACGCTGACCGAGGCGGACGGCGAGGTGCGCATCTCCTCGCCCGCCGGTTCGCTGGGGCTGCGCAACCCGCCCGACCGGACGGTGGCGGCGCTGCGCGTCCTGGCGGCCGGTGACGCGACGGACACGGCGCTGGCGGCCACGGTGGGCGAGGCCGGGCTGCTGCGCTGGAACCTGCTGCTGCGCCGCCTGGCCCAGGGCGGCCTGCTGGAGTACGGCACGCCCATGGCCAGGCTACGCCCGACCCGCCGCCGGCCCGTCGCGCCCACGGGCACCCCCGCCACGTACGGCCGCCCCCCCGCCGCCCCCCGGCACGCGGCTCAGATTGTCGCGGTTCGCCGTGGTCACGGCAGAGGACGGCGTGCTGAGCGTACGCGGCCCGCGCAGCCCGGCCGTGGTGGAGCTGGCGCCCGAGGCGGCCGGCCTGCTGGGCGCGCTCGCCGACTGGACCACCCCCGCCGAGCTGGGCGCGCGGGCCGGCTGGACCGCCCCGGCCGAGCTGGTCGCCGGCGAGGTGCTGCGCTTCCTGGCCGCCGCCGGGGCGCTGACCACCGGCGACGAGGACGGCGACGAGGACGGCGACCTGGCCCTGGCCCAGTGGCAGCCCCGTGACCTGTGGCTGCACGCGCACAGCAGGGGCTCGCGGATCGCCGGCCGCTACGGCGGGACGTACCCGTTCAAGGGGCGCTTCGAGCCCCTGCCCGTCAATCCGGCGCCTTTCGGCGGCAAGCGGATCGAGCTGACGGCTCCCGACCTGGACGCGCCGGGGCCGAGCCTGACCGAGACGCTGGAGCGCCGCCGCTCCGTACGCGAGCACGACCAGGACGCGCCGATCACCCTCGACCAGCTCGGCGAGCTGCTCTACCGGTCGATGCGGCAGCGCGCGGCCTTCGACTCGCCGGACGGTCAGCGGCTGGCCGACCGGCCCTACCCCTCGGGCGGCTCGGTGCACGAGCTGGAGGTCTACCCCCTGGTCGTCTCCTGCCGGGGCCTCGATCCGGGGCTGTGGCACTACGACACCGCCGGGCACGCGCTTGAGCTGGTGTCGGAGCCGTCCCCCGCGGTGCGGACGCTGGTGCGGCGGGCCAGGGCGGCGGCGCTGCTCACGGAGGATCCGCAGGTGCTGCTGATCGTCACCGCCCGCTTCGGCCGGGTGATGTGGAAGTACGAGACGATCGCGTACTCGCTGGTGCTCAAGCACGTCGGCGTGCTCTACCAGACGATCTACCTGGTCGGCACAGCGATGAACCTGGCCGTGTGCGGGCTCGGCGGCGGCGACGCCGACGACTTCGCCCTGGCCAGCGGCCTCGACTACCTGAGCGAGGGCAGCGTGGGCGAGCTGGTCCTCGGCAGCAGGCGGGGATAGGGCGATGAAGTTCCGGTTCAAGGCGCTGCAGCGGATGCGCGAGCCCGACGAGCTCGACTCGCCGACGCTGCTGGCCTCGCCGCGCGGGTGGATCGCCACGTTCGTGGTGCTGATCATCGTGGCGGCGGCGTCCGTCTGGTTCTTCGTGGGGCGGCTGCCGGTGACGGTGTCCGCGGCGGGGCTGCTCACCCATCCCGCGGGCACCGCCCGGCTGCAGAGCCCGTACGGCGGCACGGTCCGCTCGATGCTGGTCCGCCCCGACGAGGCGGTGCACAGGGGCCAGCAGGTGGCCGTGATCACCGTGGACGGCGGCAGGGACCGGCCGGTGCACAGCCCGTTCACCGGCCGGGTGGTCGCCTTCTCCGCGGTGGACGGGCACGTGGTCGGGCCCGGTGAGGAGCTGCTGCTCATCGAGCGCACGGACACCGCCGACGACCGGCTGGTGGCGATGTTGTTCGTGCCGGTGGACCGGGCGATGGGCGTGGTGCCGGGCAAGCCGGTGGACCTGTCGGTCTCCTCGGCGCCGCCCGGCGCGTTCGGGCTGCTGCGCGGCCGGGTGCACTCGGTCAGCTCCTATCCGGTCATGCTGGAGCACGCGGCCGACCTGGTGGGCGGCCTGGAGGCGGCCCGCGGCTATCTCAAGGGCGTCCCGGCCAGGCTCGTCATCGTCGATCTCGAACGCGACCCCGGCACGCCGTCCGGTTACGCCTGGTCCACCCAGAAGGGGCCGCCGGCGCGCCTGCAGTCGCAGGTGTCGGTCGCCGGCGCGATCGTCCTGGGCAGTCAAACCCTGTTCGACCTGCTGCTCGGGCGCTGAAGGGGGAGATGTGACGACCACGAGCGCTCCCGCGCAGGCGAGCCCGCAGGCCCCGCCACCGTCACCGCCACGACCTGCCAGGCGGTGGCGGTGGCGGCGGCGCACGCCCACGGTGATCCAGATGGAGGCGGTGGAGTGCGGGGCCGCCTCGCTGGCGATGATCCTCGGCTATTACGGCAAGTTCGTCCCCCTGGAGGAGCTCCGCTCGGCCTGCGGCGTCTCCCGCGACGGCGCCAAGGCGTCCAGCGTGATCGCCGCCGCCCGCCGCTACGGGCTGATCGCCAGGGGCTTCCAGATGGAGGCCGAGGACCTGCGCTCCCTGACCGGGCCCGCCATCGTGTTCTGGGCGTTCCAGCACTTCATGGTCCTCGAAGGGGTGCGCGCCAGGTTCGGCAGGAAGGCCGTGGCGGTCAACGACCCGGCCGGCGGCCCGCGCATGATCGACTGGGACGACTTCGACTCCGGCTTCACCGGCGTGGTGCTGACCTTCGAGCCGGGACCCGGCTTCCGGCCCGGCGGGCGGCCCACCCGCGTCGGCCAGGCGCTGCTGACCCGCCGCATGCCGTCGGGGCGGGCGCTGCCGCTCGTGCTGCTGGCCAGCCTGCTGCTGGTCGTGCCCGGCATCATCGGGCCCGCGTTCAGCCGGGTCTTCATCGACCGGGTGCTGACCGGGCGCGACCCGGGCTACCTGCTGCCGCTGCTGTTCGGCGTGGGCTTCACGGCGCTGGCGGTGTTCGTGCTGACCTCGGTGCAGCGGCACTACCTGCTGCGCATGGAGATCAGGCTCGGGCTGGTCAGCTCGGCCCGCTTCTTCCGTCACCTGCTGCGGCTGCCCGTGGAGTTCTACCTCCAGCGCCGCCCCGCCGAGGTGGCCAAGCGGGTGCAGGCCAACGACACCGTCGCCGAGATCCTCTCCCGCGACCTGGCCATCACCCTGGTCAACCTGGTGCTGGTGCTGTTCTACGGCATCGTCCTCATCCGCTACGACCTGCTGCTCGGCCTGGTCGGGGTGGGGATGGCGCTGGTCAACATCCTGGTGCTGCGGCAGGTGTCCAGAGCCCGTACGGACGCCGTGGCCGCGCTCCGCGCCGACCTGGGCAACCTCACCTCGACCACGTTCAACACCCTGCAGCTCATCGAGACCGTCAAGGCCACCGGCGCCGAACCCGCCGCGTTCCAGCGCTGGGCGGGCTTCCTGGCCAAGGCGGTCACCGCCAAGCAGCGGCTGGGCGTGGCCACGGCCACGCTGACCGTCGTGCCGCCGCTGCTGGCCGGCGTCAACAGCGGGCTCATCCTGCTGATCGGCGGCCTGCGGGTGGTGGACGGCGTGATCAGCGTCGGCATGCTGGTGGCCTTCCAGACCCTGCTCACCTCCCTGTCCAGGCCCGTCACGCAGCTCACGAACCTGGGCGGGCAGCTGCAGGACATCTCCGCCGACGTCTGCCGCCTGTACGACGTCGAGAAGTACCCCGTGGCCACCACCTTCGAGCGCCGCGAGCCCGTACGGGAGCGGGCCGAGGGCCGCCTGGACGGCCGGCTGGAGTTCGACCGGGTCACGTTCGGCTACAACGCGCTGTCCACGCCCGTGATCAAGGACCTGTCGTTCACGCTGGTGCCGGGACGCAGGGTGGCGATCGTCGGCAACTCCGGCAGCGGCAAGTCGACCGCGGGCAAGCTGGCCGCCGGACTCTACGTGCCGACCTCGGGCCGGGTGCTGCTCGACGGCCTGCCCAGGGAGGACCTGCCCAGGGAGGTGGTGGCGGCGTCGGTCGCGTACGTGGACCAGGACATCACCCTGTTCGAGGGCACCGTGCGCGACAACCTGACCCTGTGGAGCGACGACGTGCCGGACGAGGTCGTCGTCTCCGCGCTGCGCGACGCCGCCCTGTTCGACCTGATCGCCACCAGGCCGGGCGGCCTCAACAGCGGCGTGCTGGAGGGCGGGCGCAACTTCAGCGGCGGCCAGCGGCAGCGCCTGGAGCTGGCCAGGGCCCTGTCGCTCCGGCCGACCCTGCTGATCCTGGACGAGGCCACCAGCGCGCTGGACCCGGAGACGGAGCGGAACATCGCCGACCACCTGCGCAGACGCGGCTGCGGCTGTCTCATCATCGCCCACCGGCTGTCCACCGTGCGCGACGCCGACGAGATCATCGTCCTCGACCGCGGCGAGGTGGTCGAGCGCGGCCGGCACGCCGAGCTGCTGGCGCTGGACGGGCACTACGCGGAGTTGCTCAGGAGCTCACGCAGGAACGGGGAAGGAACGTGACGATGCCGGCGCTCTCCGCGTTCTCGCCGTTCTTCACCGACGCGGCCACCCCGGTGGACTATTCCGCGGACAACCTGTTCGTCATGTCGGGCGTGCGTGAGGTGCTGCTGGTCGAGCAGGGGGAGGTGGACCTGTTCGCCGTGCGCCTGGAGAACGGGCGTCCGGTGGGCCGCTGGAACTACCTGTGCCGGATCCGCGAGGGCACGCTGCTGCCCGGCGCGCCGCGCGGCCCCCGGCACGGCATAGTGGGCCGTCCCGTGCCCGGCTCGCTCGTCTCGCGCGTCCCGCTGGCCAGGCTGCGCGAGCTGGCCGGCACCGGGCGCTCGGCCACGATGTCCACCGCCGATTACGGGCTGGCCGTCAAGCAGCTCGTACGCGGCCTGGAGGCGGGCATGGTCTCGCTGGCCACCGCGCTGCGCGACGGGCTGCCCCCGCGCGAGTTCGTCCCCCTGGCCTCGGACGCGGTCACCGTGCTCGGCCAGAACCGGGCCGCCAGATCGGTGGACGGCGTGCGCTGGCTCAGCGTCGAGGAGGGCGCGGTCGAGATGCCCGACGGCGTGGCCGGCGTGCTCACCGCGGGCGCGGAGCTGTCGGTGACCGAGCGGGACTGGGTGGTCGCCACCGCCCCTGCCCGGCTGCGCTCCAGGTCCACCTGGCAACTGCTGGCGGACGAGACGCTCTGGAGCCGCTGGGTGGAGCACGCCATCCGCTTCCTCTACACCGTGGACCGGCGCGTCGAACGCCAGCGGGCCCGCGAGCTGCGCTCGCTGGAGCGCAGGAAGGAGCAGGAGTCGGCCACCACCGTGGCGGCCAGGCGCAGCTTCGACACGCTCGTGCGCGACACCGAGGCCAGGGTGCGCCTGGCCGACGTCACCAACGACCCGCCGGCGCTGGCCGCGGCCAGGCTGGTCGCCTCGCACGCCGGCTTCACCGTCACCGCGCCGCCGCCGGGCGGCAGCAGGGAGGTCGATCCGCTGCAGGCCGTCGCCCTGGCCTCGGGAGTGCGGAGCAGGACCGTCCGGCTGGACGACGGCTGGTGGAAACGCGACATCGGCCCCATGGTGGGCTACCTGCGCGACGACGAGACCCCCGTGGCGCTGCTGCCCATCGGCTCGCGGTACGTGCTCGCCCAGCCGGGACAGAGCCGGGTCACCCCCGTCACCAGAGCGGTCGCGGCCACGCTGGCCAACAAGGCCGAGGTGCTCTACGAGCCGCTGCCGCGCGAGGTGCGCACCGTGGCCGGGCTGCTGCGCTTCGGGCTGGCCCGCAACGGCCACGACCTGTTCGTGCTCGCCTCGCTCGGCACGATCGTGGCCGTCATCGGCCTGCTCGTGCCCGCGATGACCGGGCTGGTGCTGGGCACGTTCGTGGCGCGGGCCGAACGCGACCTCATCGTGCAGGGCGCGGCGCTGGTCATCGGCGGCGCCTTCGTGGCGGGCGCGCTGTCGATCGTCCAGAACGTGGCCGCGCTGCGCATCGAGGGCCGCGCGTCCGCCCGGGTGCAGGCGGGGGCGTGGACCCGGCTGCTGTCGCTGCCCGTCACGTTCTTCGGCAGATACTCCACCGGCGAGCTGGGCACGACCGTGCTCGGCGTGAGCGCGGCCCAGGAGATGCTCTCCGGCGTCATGACCACGGCCACGCTCGGCCTGTTCGGGGGGCTGGCCAACCTCGTCCTCGTCTACGTCTACGACGTCCGCCTCGCGCTGCTCGCGACCCTGCTGGTGCTGGCCGGCGTGCTGGTGTGCGCGGTCGCCGGCTTCTTCGAGGTCCGCCTCCAGCGCCGCCTGTACGAGCAGGAGCAGCGGCTGTCGTCCCGGGTCTTCCAGCTCCTGTCGGCCGTGCCCAAGCTGCGCGTGGCCGCCGCGGAGGACCAGGCGTTCGCCGTGTGGACCCGCGACTTCACGCGGACCAGGGCCACCTCGGCCAAGGCCAGGCGGCTGCAGAACCTGGTGACCACGTTCAACGCGGGCTTCCCGCTCGTCTGCTCGTGCGTGATCTTCGCCGTGGCGGCCGGGCCCCTGCGCGGGCAGTTGCCGATCGCCGCGTTCCTGGCCTTCTTCACCGCCTTCAGCCTGCTCATCGCGTCCGTGCTGCAGTTCACCGGCGCCGCCATCACCGCCATGAGCATCGTGCCGATGCTGGAGAAGCTGGCGCCCGTCCTGGAGGTCGAGCCCGAGGACGACGCGGGCAAGGCCGACCCCGGCGACCTGTCGGGCCGCATCACCCTGTCCAAGGTCTCCTTCCGCTACGGCGCGGACGGGCCCAGGGCGCTGAGCGAGATCGACCTGTCGATCGAGCCCGGCGAGTTCGTCGCGATCGTCGGGCCGACCGGCAGCGGCAAGTCCACCATCCTGCGCCTGCTGCTCGGCTTCGAGCAGCCCGACTCGGGCAGCGTCATGTACGACGGCCAGGACCTGGGCGAGCTCGACCTCGGCGCGGTGCGCCGGCAGTGCGGGGTGGTGCTGCAGAACGGCGCCCTGCTCGCCGGCGACATCAGGCAGAACATCGTCGGCAGCACCAGCCACACGATCGACGACGCCTGGGAGGCCGCCGCGATGGCCGGCATCGACGGCGACATCACCGCCATGCCGATGGGCATGCACACCGTCCTGTCCGAGGGCACCCACACGCTCTCGGGCGGGCAGCGGCAGCGCATCATGATCGCCAGGGCGCTGGTCTCCCGCCCCCGCATCGTCTTCTTCGACGAGGCCACCAGCGCTCTGGACAATCCCGCCCAGAACGTCATCGCCGAGAGCACCCGCAGGCTCAACGCCACCCGCGTCGTCATCGCCCACCGGCTGTCCACCATCAGGGACGCCGACAAGATCCTCGTGCTGGACGGCGGGCGCGTCGTCCAGCAGGGCACCTATGACGAGCTGCTGGGCGACGAGCAGGGCCTGTTCGCCCGCCTGGCCCGGCGGCAGATCTAGCGGGCCGGTCAGGTGATGAGGTCGAGTTGAGGCGCTGCGACGTGGAAGGATGTCACGATAGTGCCGACCGGGGCTCTGCCCGCTCCTCGACGATCCCGAGGGCAGATCTCCTAGGAAGGTAGGCGACTGATGGACTTCGTGCTGCTGATCCACGGCGACGAGATGCTCTGGGACGCCTTCAGCGAGAGCGAACGCACGCGCATGGCCGAGGCGCACCGCCAGTTCGGCAGGGCGATGGTGACGGCCGGCGTCAAGGTCAAATATGGCGCGGGGCTGACCAGGTCCCGCGAGGGCAAGCTGGTCAGGCCCGACGGGCCGGCCGTGGCCGGGCCCTACGCGGTGGGGCGCGAGCAGATCGGCGGCATCTGGATCATCGAGGTCAAGTCCGCGGAGGAGGCCGAGGCGTGGGCGCGCAAGATGCCGTACGCGCCCGGTGACATCGTCGAGGTCCGCCCCTGCGACCCCACCGCCTGACGACCGCTCCGGGGCCGTCCGGAGCCCTCTGAGCGCTCCGGACGGCCCGTCGTCGGTAACTGGCGTCAGTAGCTGGGGCGGCGGCTGAGCACGATGCCCACGGCCAGGAAGAGCAGGCCGGCCACGCCGTACACGATGGCCAGGGACGTCGCGGGCGGCTGCTGGCTGGCGTTGACCACCGCCAGGCCGAGTCCGACGATCCCGCTGATATAGCAGAAGATCGCCACGAAGATCTTCCAGAACGGACTCATTGCGCATTCCTCCAGAACCTTGCGGGTTTCTCCGGAACTGTCTCCGGTACTGAGGGGGCCGGGCCTGGCGGCGCGGTCCCGGCGGCGGCGAAGCCGAGGAGCATGACCCAGGCGTCCGGGTCGGCCAGGAAGCGCCGCCAGCGGTCGGCGGCCAGGGCCAGCTCGGCCATCGACAGCGCGCCCGAGGCCACCAGCGGCACCAGCCGCTCGGGGCCCAGGTGCGGGGCGAAGGCGGCCGTGGGATGGGTGTCGTTCGTCGCGGCGAACGGGCGCAGCACCACGTCCGTGAAGCCGCTCTTGCGCAGCAGCCTGGTGAGCCTCCTGCCGATCTGACGGTCGCCTCCGGCGCCGCGCTGCGCCTGGGCCATCGTGGCGTGCACGGAGGCCAGCTCGGGATACATCGGATCGGCCAGGCCCCACAGCATGCTGTCCACCTCGACGGCGACGAGGGTGCCGCCGGGCCGCAGCACCCGCAGTGCCTCGGTCAGCATGGGCACGGGGTCGGCGAGGTGCTGCAGTACGTAGCGCAGCAGTACGCCGCCCACGCTCGCCGTACGCAGAGGCAGCCCGGCGCCGTCGGCGGCTACGAGCGGCGCGCCGCAGCCGCCCGCGTGGCGCAGCAGCCCCGCGTCCACGTCCAGCGCGATGACGGGCAGGCCGGGCTCGGCCGCGCGCAGCCTGCGGGTGATCGCGCCCGAGCCCGCGCCCAGCTCCAGCAGGGGGCCCGCGCGGGTCAGCCCGAGGTCGCGCATGATGCGCAGCTCCTCGTCGAAGGAGAGCGCCGCCTGGGCTTCGAGGCGGGCCAGCTCGCCGTCCACGCCGCCCCAGGTGGTGTTGGCGACGTCGTACGAGCCCGCCGCGGCCGGCGCGCTCACCGGGGCCTCGGAACCATCATCAGGCCGTGCCTGGGCCGCAGCGTGACCAGGGCCTCCGGCTCGACGGGGAACCCCGGCACCAGCTCCATGCGCAGGTCGCGCAGGATGACGGCGAGCACCAGCGTGGCCTCGACCAGGGCGAAGTGCTGCCCCAGGCAGATGCGCGGGCCGCCGCCGAAGGGCAGGTACTGGTGACTGAGGTGACGGGCCGCCTGTTCGGGATCGAAGCGCTCGGGGCGGTAGACGGCGGGGTCGTCCCAGTAACGCGGGTCGCGGTGCAGCACCCACGGGCTGACGCAGACCAGCGAGCCGGCCGGGATGTCGTAGCCGTCGATCACGTCGGCCGCCACGCTGCGCCGCGAGATGAGCCAGACCGGCGGGTAGAGCCGCATCGCCTCCTGCACGGCCTGCCTGCACCTGCGTAGCGCGGGCAGGTCGGCGGCCGTCGGCGCCCTGCCGTCCAGCACCTCGTCGATCTCCGCCCGGACGGCGGCGGCCGCCTCGGGGTGGCGGTCGAGCAGGTAGAGCGTCCAGGTCAGCGACTTGGCGGTGGTCTCGTGCCCGGCCATGACGATGGTCAGCACCTGATCCCGCAACTCGACGTCGGCCGGGCCGCCGGGCCCACCACCGGGCCCAGCACCGGGCCCAGCACCGGGCCCACCACTGGGCCCACCACTGGGCCCACCGGCGGGCCCTGCCGCCGCGGGTCCTGTGCCGGGGTGGGGGTGTCCGTCCGTGAGCAGGGCGCTGAGCAGGTCGTCGCCGGGTCCGCCCGCGCGGCGGGCCGCGATGATCACCCTGGTCACCTGGTCGAGGAACGCCCGCGCCCGCTGGAAGCCGACGTACCGCGCGGCCGTGTCGGCCGGGTCGGGGTCGTCGCTGGGTACGTAGTGCCCGATGAAGCGGTTGACCGCGTCCACCGCCCGGCCGAACCCCTCGCCCGCGCCGCCGATGTCGGTGCCGAGCATGGCCTTCACGATCACGGTCAGGGTGAGCGAGGTCAGGTCGTGGTCCACCCGTACCGGCCCGGACCCCCTCCACTGCGCCGCCAGCTGCTCCGCCGCCGCCACGATGACCTGGTCGAACCGGTTGACCTCGGCGGGCCTGAAAGCCGGCGCGCACCTGCGCCGCTGCGCCGCCCACTCGGCGCCGTTGCTGGTCAGCAGGCCGTTGCCGAGCAGCGGACGCAGCATGTCGTCGTCCGGTGTGCGGTCCTTGGTGTAGTTGGTCCCGTTCTCCTTGAGTACGTACCGCGCCAGATCCGGCCGGTTGAGCATGTAGACCGGCTCCCCGTCGGCGTCGTGGCGGGTGACGTCCCCGTGGGCCGCCATCGCGGTGACGAACTCCAGCGGCGCGTCTCGCATGGCCCGCAGGCTCTGGGTCCCCGCCGGTCCAGGCGGCACCCGGGGGGATACGTACGTCCCGGACATGAGCACTCCCGATGGCTTACGCAATTGAATGTTCCGATACGCATTTCCGGCCGCTGAATACGTATATGTATTTCGTACGGTTCCGGCCCGCGCATTTGCAGAGTACCTTTCATGCAGAGGTCCCTCAATACTTAATCAATGGCTCCGGAAATTAAGTCTGTGCACCCGGAATTCGGCGTGCAAGACTCCGTTCCGAGACGGCGCACCGGCGCCGAAGGGGAAAAGCTCCAGGAGGACGCAATGGCCCTGAATCCCAGAGAGCGGACCGAATTCGTCAACGCCTACACGCGAGTACTGATCACCGCGTGGTCGAGCGAGGAGTTCTCGGCCAAGCTCGACAGCAACCCGCGCGAGGCGCTGGCGGAATCCGGCCTCGAGGTTCCCGCGGGCGCCGAGATCAACGTCGTGCGCAACGTCCCGGACAACGCGCACGACTCCAACCTCGACGTCCAGGTCTCCCTGTGGGAGCGCGGGCTGGAGACGGGGACGTACGAGTTCCACATCCCCGAGACGCCGCAGATCGACATGGCCGAGCTGAGCGAGGGCGACCTCGACTCGATCGCGGCCGGCGTCGACATCAACTGCTGCTGCTGCCCGTGCTGCTGCTGCACCTGACCTGAGCCGCCACAGAGGTCTTCGCACGCCCGAGAGGAAGAGGAGATCATGTCCGACGATCAGGCGAACCCGATCCGCGTACGGGGGCTGCGCAAGCAGTACGGCTCCAGCCACACCCTGCGAGGCGTGGACCTGGACGTCCGGCCAGGAGAGGTGTTCGCCTTACTCGGCCCCAACGGCGCCGGCAAGACGACGACGGTCGAGATCCTCGAGGGCGTGCGCAGGCGTTCCGGTGGCGAGGTCCAGGTCCTCGGCCGTGACCCGGCCGAGGACGCGCCCCGGTGGCGCGCCAGGCTCGGCATCGTGCCGCAGACCACCGGCGCGTACACGGACCTGACGGTACGCGAGGTGGTCGAGCACTTCGCCTCCTTCTACCCGGCTCCGCTGCCCGTCGACCAGGTGATCGGCATGGTGGGGCTGGGCAGGCAGGAACGCAAGCAGACCCAGACGCTGTCGGGCGGCCAGCTGCGCCGCCTCGACGTGGCCGTGGGCGTGGTCGGCGACCCCGACCTGATCTTCCTGGACGAGCCCACCACCGGGCTCGACCCGGAGGCGCGGGCGGAGGCATGGGACCTGGTGCGTTACTTCGCCGACCAGGGCAAGACGACCGTGCTGACCACCCACTACCTCGACGAGGTGGAGGCGCTGGCGCAGCGGGCCGCCGTCATCGTCGCGGGCGCCATCGTGGAGACCGCCGCCGTGGCCGAGCTCGGCGGGCGGCGCGACGTGCCCGCCACGGTCAGCTTCACCCCGACCGGCGGCCTGAGCGCCGCCGGCCTGCCCGAACTGCCGCAGGACACGACCGTGGGCGCGCGGACGGACGAGATCATCACGCTGCACACCCACCGGCCCACGCGGGCGCTGGCCGTGCTGCTGCCGTGGGCGGCCCGCGAGGGCGTCGAGGAGCTGCGCGACCTGCGGGTCCACCGGCCCACGCTGGAGGACGTCTATCTCAAGCTGATCCGCGAGAACCAGGGGGAACTGTCATGACCAGCTCGGACGCCGTGGTCGCGGGACAGAGCCGCGCGGTCGCGTACGGCGGGGGCTCGGGGCTGTGGCGGGCGTCGGTGGCGCGCTCGTCGGTCGAGCTGAAGTCGTTCTTCCGCAACCGGCAGTCGCTGTTCTTCACGCTGCTGCTGCCGATCGTGCTGCTGCTTGTGCTCGGCTCGATCTTCTCCGGCACGGTGCCCGGCACCCACACCGACTTCAAGCAGATGTTCGTGGCCGGGATCATCGCCTGCGGCATCATGAGCGTCAGCTTCAACGGCCTGGCCATCAACATCGCGATCGAGCGGGACAACGGCATGATCCGTCGCCTGGCCTCCTCGCCGATGCCGAAGAGCGCGTACTTCGTCGGCAAGATCGTCCGAGTGACCGTGACCGGCATTCTGGAGGCCGCGATCCTGCTGGTCGTCGGGGTGGTCCTGTTCCACCTGCCGATGCCGTCGGACCCCGGCCACTGGATCACGTTCCTGTGGGTGCTGCTGCTCGGCGCGGCGGCCTGCTCGCTGCTGGCGGTCGCGTTCAGCTCGGTCATCCCCAACGCCAGGTCGGCGGCGGCGATCGTGACGCTGCCGTTCCTGGTGCTGCAGTTCATCTCGGGGGTGTTCTTCCCCTACAGCGAGCTGCCCGCCTGGATGCAGACGATCGCGGCGTTCTTCCCGCTGAAGTGGATGACGCAGGGGCTGCGCTCCGTCTTCCTGCCCGCGGACTTCGCCGTGGTGGAGCCCGCGCACGCGTGGGAGCTGGGCAGGACCGCGGTCGTGCTCGGCTCGTGGTGCGCGGCGGCGCTGCTGCTGAGCCTGCTGACCTTCCGCTGGCGCGGCGCGAACGTCAGGTAGTGAGGGTGAAGCCGGTCAGCCGCCTGGGCACCATGCTCGGCGCCCACACGGGCGGGTCGCCGACGGGACGCAGCTCCGGATACCTGGTCAGCAGGCCGCCGAGCAACAGCGCGCCGGCCTGCCTGACCAGCGGGGCGCCGAGGCACAGATGGGTGCCCGCGCCGAAGGCGAGGTGCGGGTTGGGCGAGCGCGACACCACCAGCCCGTCGGGCTCCGCGAACACCGCCGGGTCGCGGTTGGCCGCTCCGACCAGGGCCAGCACCCTGGCTCCCGCCGGGATCACGCCGCCGTCCAGCCGGACCTCCTCGGTGGTCACCCTGGCCGTGAACGGGATCGGCGACTCCAGGCGCAGCAGCTCGTCCACGGCCGACACGGCCGCCTCGTGGCTCTCGCGTACCTGCTCGGCGGCGTCCTTCCTGGGCAACAGCCAGTGCAGCGCGTTGCCCACCATCTCGGCCAGCGGCTTCCACCCGCCGACGACGGTGAGCGAGGCGATCCCGAGCATCTCCGCCCTGGTCAGCCGGTCATCGGCGGCCAGCCTCCCGAACGGCGACCCACCCGCCTTGCCCGCGTCCGAGTCTCCTGCGCCAGTAGCGGCCGAAGCCGCGGTCCGTACGGCCTCGGCCGCCGCGTCGGCGCGGTCGCCGAGGAAGCGGGTCAGCTCGCCCATCGCGGCCCGCCCCGCCGCCGCGGCCTGCGGCCCGGCCAGCGGGTCGAGGTTGACCGACACCCGCGCGGCCAGCACGGCGAAGGCGGCCTGGTCGGCGGCCGGCAGCCCGAACAGCTCGGCCA
>NZ_BAAAMU010000046.1:0-79097 GCF_039529435.1 Nonomuraea maheshkhaliensis | reverse complement strand
CATCGTCCAGCGCACCCCCTGGCTCAAGTAACCTCTACGACCCCGCGCCCACCCCCCGCAGAAGACCGGGGGTGGGCGCTCGGTTATGCGCCAGGGCTTCACGCGATCTCCTTGAGGTCGAGGATGGGCGCGAACGGGTCGTCGTGGCCAGGGCTTTCACCGTCGGCCAGCAGGCAGGAGTCGAGCAGGTCGTGCAGACGCTCGGCGTCGAGGTCGGGGCCGGTGAAGACCAGGTGCTGGAGCCGGTCGCCGTGCTCGGGATCCCAGTCGAGGGCGGCCGCCGCGCGGCGGGCGGGGGAGACGAGGTCCCAGGCGGCCTCGGGCAGGGCGGCCAGCCAGGGGCCGGTGTCCTCGACCGAGACGATGCCGGCGACGGCGTCCCACGCGAGGAGCTGCCCGGGGCGGGTGGCCAGCCAGAACCGGCCACGGGAGCGTACGGACTCGGTGACCAGCTCGTCCACGGCCTCGAAGAGGCGGCCGGGATGCAGCGGGCGGCGGCTGCGCCAGACCGTCGTGACGATCTCCTCGGTCGTGGCGTCGGCGGGCAGGCGGGCCGTGGCGGGGTCCACGCGTTCGGCCAGCTCGGCCGGGCACAGGGCCGGGCCGGTGACCGCCGGCAGGTCCGCCACGCCGTGCACCGGGGTGAGCGGGGCGAGGTGGGTGAGCACCCGCAGCGACAGCTCGTGGTCGTCCTCGTCCCCGCCGTGCAGGACCAGTCCGGTGGCGTACTCGACCTGCCTGGCCAGCACCTCGGCCAGGTAGCGCCGGTCACTCGCGGCCGCGGGCCGGCCGAGCTCGCGCAGGCGTTCGCCGCGGGTGAGGTCGCCGGGCAGGTCGCCGGCGTCCAGCGCGGTGAGCACGGCGGTGAGCCGCAGGCCCTCCCGCACTTCGGCGCCGTCGATCGCCTCGGCGACCGAGCGCGGCTCGACCGCGTCCCACAGGTCCACGATCAGCAGTGACGCGCCGGGCGCCAGCAGAACGAGCCGGGGGAGCAGGTCCTCGCGGAGGGTGCAGCTCACGCAGCCGTGGGCGAGACGCACGTCGGCCGTCTCCAGCACGTTCCCGCCGTCGCGGACGATACGCCGTACGCGGCCACGGGTGATCTCGGCGAGATCGTGGTGCACGGCGACGGAGCCGGGACAGCGGGCCAGCAACTCGTCGACGGCGGCGGTGCGGGCCGCGCGATGCAGGCCGGCGACGAGGACGACAGGGGTGGACATCGAGCCTCCCAGTGGCGGAATGAAAATCATTGTCGTTATGCTGGCACAGTATCGCACGCCGAAAGGAACCGCTTTGGCAAGAAACGAGGTGCGACCCGTGATCAGACTCAAGTCCACGGCCGGCACCGGCTACACGTACGTGACGACCAAGAACCGGCGCAACGACCCCGACCGGCTCACCCTCCGCAAGTACGACCCGACCCTGCGGCGGCACGTCCTGTTCAGGGAGGAGCGATGAAGGTCTGTCAGCTCACCGGCGTCAAGCCGGTGTTCGGCAACAACGTCTCCCACTCCCACCGCCGCACCCGCCGCCGCTGGAACCCCAACATCCAGCAGCGCCGCTACTGGATGCCCGGCGAGGACCGCTACGTCCGGCTCACGCTCAGCGCCCGTGCGATCAGGACGGTCGACAAGATCGGCGTCGAGGCGGCCGTCGCGCGGATCCGCGCCAGGGGGGAGCGAATCTGATGGCGAAGAAGAGCAAGATCGCCGCCAACGAGCGGCGCAAGGCCGTCGTCGCCCGTCACGCCGTGCGGCGCGCCGAGCTGAAGGAGATCATCCGCACCGGCGCACCCCAGGAGCGTGCGGACGCCGTGCGCGAGCTGGCCCGCCAGCCGCGTGACGCCAGCGCCACCCGGGTGCGCAACCGTGACTCCGTCGACGGCCGTCCCCGCGGGCATCTGACCAAGTTCGGGCTGTCCCGGGTGCGCTTCAGGGAGATGGCGCACCGCGGCGAGCTGCCCGGCATCACGAAGGCGAGCTGGTAGCCGTGGCCGTGCCCAAGCGCAAAACCTCCCGCAGTAACACCCGGCACCGCCGCAGCCAGTGGAAGGCCGCCGTCCCGGAGCTCGTTCCGATCACCGTCGATGGCAGGCGGCTGCTCGTCCCGCGCCGTCTCGTCCGCGCCTACCGGCGCGGGTTGATCACGCCTCGGACGAGCTGATCGGGACCGCGGGGCTCGATGGGCCCCGCGGCACCTGATCGCTCAGCCGGGCTCATTCGTACGGTCCGTCCGGTACGTCCGTCCGCTCCACCCGGGAAGCGGTCATCTTGGGTGGGGCGTAGGCGTCCGTGTCTCGGGACTTCCGTGGGATCCAGGTGCCGGTCACCCCTACCCACGGTCAGTCGCGAACGCGATGAGCCTCCCTTTCGCGCGCCGCGCTCCTGCTCCGCCGGCGGTCCAGAGCCAGGCCGGCCACGGCCAGGGCGGCCGGCACCACGCCCCGCCGCCACCACGGGCGGCCGGAATCCCGGCTTGACGTAGTTGGCGAAGTTCGCGGAGAAGGCGGAGATCCGCAACGTCGCCTCGCCGAGCAGGAGGAGCGGCAGGTTCTGCGCGACCCGATTCACCGGTACAACCCCGTTCGCCTGGCCTCTCCAAGGAAGTCGCGTTTGCATGGCTTATGTGGCAAATGATAACCATTGTCATCATCGATGAAAGAGGTGACATGTCATCCGTTGGTGATCAGACGGCACGGGTGGTGATCAGTGAGCCCGCGCTCAGGGCGGGGACGGCGTGAGGGAGCTCTCCTGGGCCGTGCGGCTGCTGCTGGTCAACCAGTTCGGCGTCAACACCGGCTTCTACCTGCTGGTTCCTTACCTCGCCGGCCATCTCACCCAAGACCTGGGCCTGTCCGTCGCGGCGACGGGTGTCGTCCTGGGGGTGCGCAACCTCAGCCAGCAAGGGATGTTCCTCGTCGGAGGTTCGGCCGCCGACCGCCTCGGGGCCCGCCGGGTGATCATCGCCGGATGCGCGCTGCGCACCGTCGGATTCGCTCTGTTCGCGTTCGGGGTCACGGTGCCGCTGCTGCTGGCGGCCGCCGTACTCAGCGGGCTGGCCGGCGCCCTGTTCAACCCGGCCGTTCGCGCGTACATCGCGGCCGATGCTCCCGGCGGGGCCAAGACCTTCGCGCTGTTCAACGTGTTCGCCCAGGCGGGCGCGTTGTGCGGGCCGCTGCTGGGCGGCGTGCTGCTGCTGGTGGACTTCCGGGCCGCCGCCCTCACCGCCGCGGCGATATTCGCGGTGCTGACCCTCGCGCAGACACTCGTCCTGCCCGCGCGCGAAGTGCCGCCCAGCGGCGCCTCGGTGCTGGGCGACTGGCGGCGCTGCCTGACCGACCGGCGATTCCTCGCCTTCACCCTGGCCCTCAGCGGCATGTTCGCGCTGCAGAACCAGCTCTACCTGGTGCTGCCACTGGCCGCCGAGCAGGCGACCGGCATGCCGAGCTCGGTGGCCCTGCTGTTCCTGGTGTCCACCGTGGCGACCCTGCTCTTCCAGGTCCGGATCACCAAGCGCCTGGAGGCGGCGACGAGCCCCGGCCGCGCGATGTCGCTGGGACTGGCCGTGATGGGCGCCGGGTTCCTCGCGCCCGCCGCGCTGCCGGGGCTCGGCCCGGTGCTGGTGGCGGTCCTGGCCCTGGCCTTCGGCGTGATGATGGCGCAGCCGTTCGTGTACGAGCGGATCAGCCGGTTCGGCGGCGAGTCGCTGACCGGCACCTACTTCGGCATGTTCTACCTGGTCTCCGGGGTGGTGGCCGCCGCGAGCACCGCGCTGATCGGCTGGGTGGGCACGGCCGGGGCCGCGGTGTGCGCCGTCATCGGGCTGGCCTGCGCGACGCTCGTGCTGGTCCAGGAGCGGCGTACGGCGGCACCGGCGTGAACACCCGTACCCACGACCGGCGTACGGCGGCACCGGCGTGAACACCCGCACGCACGACCCGCCACAACCCCGAACGAAACCGCGCGACGGCTCGCCCTGTCCGCCGGCCGACCCCTGTCACCCGTGCTCGCAAAGGACTCACACCATGCACGACCACCCCACCCGCCGCGGTTTTCTCGGCCTGACCGCCGGTGCCGCCCTGCTCGCCGGATGCGGCACCGCCACCACCTCCTCCGGCGGTTCCGGGGGGAGGCTGCGCGCCGCGTTCGCCGGCGGTGGCGCCACGGAGGTGCTGGACCCGCACCTGGCCAATCTGTTCGTCGAGGCCGCCCGCGCCAAGGCCCTCTACGACAAGCTCGCCGACCTCGGCCAGGACGTCTCGCCGCAGCCCCGCCTGGCCGAGAAGTGGGAGCCGAACGCCGACTTCACCGTCTGGCGCATCACCCTGCGGCAGGCGCTGTTTCACGACGGGCGGCCGGTGCGGGCCCGGGACGTCCTGGCCAGCTACGCCAGGATCGCGGATCCGGGCAGGACGTTCCGCGCCAGGTCCAGTCTCGCGCTCATCGACCTGCCCAACAGCCGGGCCGTCGACGACCTCACGGTCGAGTTCCGCCTCAGGCGGCCGTTCGCCGAGCTGCCCAACGTGCTGGCGGCGTTCGGCACCTCCATCGTCCCCGAGGGGGCCACGGACTTCAGCAAGCCGGTCGGCTCGGGCCCGTTCTCCTTCGTGTCCTGGCAGCCGGGCCGTTCCGTGCTGCTCAAGCGCAACCCGGACTACTGGGAGGGCGCGCCGTACATCGACGAACTGGAGTTCCTCATCGCCAACGAGGAGTCAGCGCGGGTCAACGCGCTCCTGGGCGGGCAGGTCGAGTACGCGCACGACCTCACCCCCGCCACCGCCCGGCAGCACGAGGGCCGCGTCACGATCGTCCGCGCCCCCAACAGCGCGATGCAGGCCTTCGCCATGAAGGTGGACCGCGCCCCGTTCGACGACAAGGATCTGCGCGAGGCCCTGTTCCTGCTCACCGACCGGCAGCAACTCGTCGACACCGTCATGCCCGGAGCCGGGCAGATCGGCAACGACCTGTTCGGCAAGGGCTACCTGCATTACGCCTCCGACATCCCGCAGCGCACGCTCGACGTCGACAAGGCCAAGGCGTTGATCAGGAAGGCGGGAGCCGAAGGACGCACCATCGAGCTGACCACCTCGACAGCCGCGGCCGGCTTCGTCGAGGCCGCCACCGTCTTCGCCGAGCAGCTGCGCGCCGCCGGGCTGAAGGCCGAGATCCGCAACGGCAGCAAGGACACCTACTGGGCGGACATCCTCACCCAGGGATCCATCGCCAGCTTCCGCTCCGGTGCCATGCCGATCGAGACGCACATCGCCCAGAGGCTCCTGTCCACCTCGACGACCAACACCACGAAGTGGGCGCGGCCGGAGTTCGACGCACTGTACGAGACGGCCGTCTCGGCGCGCGACGCCGCAGACCGGGAGAGCGCCTACCTGAAGCTCCAGCAGATGCTGCACGCCGAGGGCGGGCTGCTGGTGTGGGGATTCGCCGACTGGATCGTCGCGACGTCGCCGAAGCTGAGCGGCGTGCGGGCGGCGCCCGCGAACACCCTGGACTGGGCCCGGTTCGACAAGGTGAAGCTGGCTTGAACCTGACCCGCTACGCCGCCCGCCGGCTCGCCATGGGCCTCCCGCAGATCGCCGGCGTCGCCTGCCTGGTGTTCGTGATGGCGGAGGCACTGCCCGGCGACGCCGCGGTGACGCTGGCCGGTGACCAGCCGGACCCGGCGCGGATCGAGCGGATCCGCACCGAGCTCGGCCTGGACCGCCTCTTCGCCGAGCGCTTCGCCGCCTGGGCCGCCGGCCTGACGCGCGGCGACTTCGGCGCCTCACTCGTCTCCGGCCGCCCGGTCGCCGAGATCGTGCTGGACGCGCTGGCTCCCACCGCCGTGCTGGCCGGGCTCACCGTGCTCCTGCTGGTGCCGCTGTCGATCCTGCTCGGCGTGGCCGCCGCGCTGCGGGAAGGGAGCCGGCTCGACCGGGCGCTGTCCGCGGCGAGCACCGCGCTCTACGCGGTTCCGGAGTTCGCGCTGGCCATCGTCCTGGTGACGATCTTCGGCGTGACGCTGGCGTGGTTGCCGCCGACCGGGCTCGGCGGCCTCACCGCCGCGGCCCTGGTGCTGCCCGTGACGGTGCTGCTGGTCCGTCCCGTCTGCTCCACCGGGCGGCTGGTCCGCTCCACGATGATCGACGTGCTGGCGTCCCCGTACGTGAGACACGCCCGGCGTCTGGGCCTCAACTGGTTCGCGCACGCGCTGCCCAACGCGCTCGCGCCGGCCGTACAGCACCTGACCAGGACCGTCGACTGGCTGCTCGGCGGCGTCATCGTGGTGGAGGCCGTCTTCGTCATCCCCGGGCTGGGCGGCACCCTGGCCGACGCGGTCGGCCACCGGGACCTGCCGGTCCTGCAAGGACTCGCGCTGCTGTTCGCCGCCACGACCGTCCTGGTCAACCTGCTCGCCGACGTCGCCGCCTTCCGATTGGCCCCACGCGCATGAGGTTTCTGCTGCTCGGCGTGCCCTTGTCCATCGCCCTCGTGGGGCCGTGGCTCGTTCCCGGCGACCTCGGCCGCGGTGCGCCGTTCGCCGATTCCGGCCTGCTCGGCACCGACTTCGTCGGCCGCGACGTGTGGCACCAGGTGCTCCTGGGCGGACAGGGTCTGGTGCTGACGGCCGTGCTCGCCACCGGCGGCGCCTACCTGCTGGGCGCCGCTTGGGGCCTGGCCGCGGCGACGACGCCCCGGCTGGTCGACGAAGCCCTGATGCGCCCGCTCGACGTCCTCATGGCGGTGCCGTCGCTGTTGCTGCTCCTGGTGGTGGCGACGCTGGCTCCCGGCGGAGCGCTCGTCTGGATCGTCATGCTGGTCCATCTGCCCGACATCGCCCGCCTGGTCCGCGCCTGCGCGCTGGAGATCGGCTCCCGGCCGGCCGTGGAGGCCATGCGGATGCAGGGCGAGAACCCGTGGCGGATCGCCACCGGGTTCGTCGCGCCCGCCATGGCCCGCGTGCTCGCCACCGACGCCGGTACCCGGCTGACCGGATCGATGTACCTCATCGCCGCCGTGAGCTTCCTCGGCGTCGGGGTGCCGCCGGACGCCGCCGACTGGGCGGTCATGGTCGACCGCAACCGGGGCGGCCTCTTCCTCAACGCGTGGGCGGTCCTCGCCCCCGCACTGCTGATCGTCATGCTGGCGGTCGGGCTGAACCTCACCCTGGACCGCGTGCCGAAGAAGGCAGATCATGATCGAAGTTGACCGGCTGACGGTCTCCGTCCCCGGCCGGATCCTGGTGGACGGAGTCGGCTTCGCCCTGCCCGCCGCCCAGACGCTGGCCCTGGTCGGCGCTTCGGGGAGCGGCAAAACGACCACCGCGCTCGCGCTGCTCGGCGAGCACCCGGCCGGAGCCGGGGTCACCGGCCGGATCGCCGTGGCCGGGCACCAGGTCACACCCGGGCGGCCCCCGGCGCCCGGGACCGTCGGCTTCATCCCGCAGCACCCTTCCGCCGTGCTCAACCCGGTGCTGCGGATCGGCGCGGTGCTCCGCCAGATCGCGGCGCGGCACGGCACGAGCGTCCCCGACGCCCTGCGCAAGGCGCGGCTCCCCGAGGAGCGAAGCTTTCTGCGCCGCTTCCCGCACCAGTTGTCAGGCGGGCAGCAGCAGCGGCTCGTCCTGGCGCACACGCTGCTGGCCGGCCCGTCCGTCATCGTCGCCGACGAACCCACCACCGGCCAGGACGCCATCACCCGGGCCGAGGTGGCCGCCGAGCTCGTCTCACTCAATGTCGCCGTCGTCCTGCTCAGCCATGACCTCGACCTGGTGCGGGAGCTGGCCGACCAGGTCGTCGTGCTCAAGGACGGGCGGGTCGTGGAGTCCGGGCCGGCGGTGCTGGACACGCCACGCAGCGAGTACGCAAAGGCGCTGGTCAGCGCGCGACCCCACGTGGCCGAAACCCGCAGGAAACCGCACCCGATCCTGACCGTCGCCGGTCTCGGAACGGAGGTCCTGCGCGAGGTGACGCTCGACGTCGCCCGCGGCGAACGGCTGGCCGTCGTCGGTCGCTCCGGCAGCGGGAAGACGACGCTCGCCCGCTGCGTCGCCGGGCTGCGCGCCTGGACCTCCGGGAGCGTACGGCTGGACGGCCGCCCGCTACCGCCCTCCGGCCGCCGCGGCCGCGCCGACCTGGCGCGGCTGCAGTACGTCCCCCAAGACGCCCGCGCCTCGTTCGACCCTCGGCGGCCCGTGGTGGAGCAGGTCGCCAGGACCGCGGTACGGCTGCGCGGATCGACCGCGCCCGCCGCGCGCGAGGACGCCTTCGCGACCATGGCCTCGCTCGGGCTGAGCCACGAGATCGCACGGCGCCTCCCGGAGCGGCTGTCCGGGGGCGAGTCGCAGCGCGCCGCCCTGGCCCGCGCCCTGCTCGCCCATCCGGAGGTGCTGATCTGTGACGAGATCACCTCCGGGCTCGATCCCATCACCGAGGCGGAGGTCCTCGGCCTGCTCACCGGCCTCGACGTGACCCTGATCGTCATCAGCCACGACCTGCCCATGGCCGCGCGGCTCGCCGACCGGATCGCGGTCGTTCACGAGGGCCGCCTGATCGAGCACGGCCCAGCGGATCAGGTGCTCCGCACCCCGTCCCATCCCGTCACCCGCGCGCTCGTCAACCCGACGGAGGACTTCCTCCATGCTGGGTGATGTCCACCCGGCCCGCACCGCGGGCTCCTGGACGGCACCCCTACTCGTACGGCTCCGCCGGCCGCCCGACGGGGGTCACGGCGGTCGCGGCCAGGGCCGGAACCACGTAGTCGTCCGGCACCCCGTCCGGCCACGGAACCCAGGTGCCCGTGACCGCCACCCACGCGTCCTCCGGCGGGGCGGCCGCCCCCTGGACGGCGACCTCCAGGGCGAGCGCGTCGGCGGCGCAGCAGCCGATCCGCATCCGGGTCAGATACCAGCCTCCGCCGTCCCCGGCCCGTACGGTGAAACCGACCAACCGGACCTTCCGGCCGGCGAGCGACGGCCCCGGCCGGGCGTACGCGCGCCCGATGAACTCGCCCAGCGTCAGCTCGGTCACCTCGCCTCCCGCCAGCAGCCGATAGCCCTCCGCCCGGACGGGCGCCGGCGGGCCGTCGTCGCGCCTGGCCGCGAAGGCGCCGAGCGCGGGCGGAGCGATCAGCACGATGACGAACGCCGGAACGGCCAGCAGCCACGCCACCCGCGTGCCGTGGTGATCGGCGCCACCGGGCCGGTCCAGCACGTCGGCGACGACGGACAGCAGGCCGAGCAGCACCAGCACCGTTCCGGCCGCCACGAGCGGCGGCCGGAACCCCGGCCTGACGTAGTTGAGGTACGTCGTGGAGAACGCGGAGACGCTCAGCACCGTCGCGCCCAGGATCAGCAGCACGGCGCCCTGCGCCTGACGGCTCACGGCAGCGCCCAGCCGGCGACGAAGCTGAACCCGATCGCGAGGACCAGCGTGAGCGGCGCGAACCGCGCGGTGAAGGCCCGGCCGAAGGTGCCCGCCTGCAGGGCGATGAGCTTCAGGTCCACCATCGGCCCGACCACCAGGAACGCCAGCTTGGCGGTGGGGGAGAACGCGGTGAACGACGCCGCCACGAACGCGTCGGCCTCGGAACAGATCGACAGCAGCACGGCGAGGAACGCCAGCACCAGCACGGACACGACGGGCACCCCGGCCACCGCCGTCAGCCAGTCACGTGGGATCACCACGTTCAGCGTCGCCGCGGCCAGCGCGCCGGCCACCAGGAACCCGCCGGCGTGCAGCAGGTCATGACGCATCGTGTCCACGAAGACGCTCCCCCTGCCCGCGCGGGTCCCCACGGTGCGGCGGGGCGCCGGCAGCCACGCGGCGCGCCCGAACCGGGCCCAGATCCAGCCGGCCAGCACGGCCACCGCCAGTGAGGCGGCGAACCTGGCCACCACCATCGACAGGTCGTCGGGAAAGGCCACCGCGGTGGCCACCAGCACCACCGGGTTGATCGCCGGGGAGGCCAGCAGGAACGCCAGCGCCGCCGGCGGCGCCACACCGCGCGCCATCAGCCCGGAGGCTACCGGCACCGACGCGCACTCGCAGCCGGGCAGCACCGCCCCCGCCAGACCCGCCACCGGGACCGCCGCGGAGGTCCGCCGGGGCAGCGCCCTCGTCCAGAATGAGGCGGGCACGAACGCGGTGATGGCCGCCGACAGCGCCACGCCCACCACCAGGAACGGCAGCGCCTGCACGCACACCGCCACGAACACGGTCGCCCAGGTCCGCAGCGCGGGATGCGTCAGGTGCGGCGCGAGCAGGAACCGTCCCGCCACCAGCAGGGCCACGAGGACGATGAACGCCCACGGCAGCCGGAACCCGGGCTCCCGCGGCCGGTCACTCCCCAGGACCGGCCGATCCGCCGCACTCGGCCGCGGCCTGTCGGGAATGATTCTCATTTCCGGGAGTGTCCTGGGAAGCGTCGCCGGAGTCAAGTTCAACGCCAGGCACCCGAGAGAAGCCCGCGGCTACGTGATCGCGATGAAGCCCTCGAAGGCGAGATATTTCAGGATCGCCGGTAGTGCAGCGTCGTGATCAGATCCTCGAGCCGGGCGCCGGGCGCCAGGACCTTGTCGAACATGAAGAAGGCCCCGCCGGGACGCAGCGCCCTGGCAGATCCGGCGCGGCACCTGCCGCCGCAGCCCCGGCGGCAGGAAGTGCATGGTCAGGTACGCGACCACGAAGTCACACTGCTGGAAGGCGATCTCGGTGAGGTCGCCCGCCACGACCTCGACGTTGCCGAGACCGGCGCAGTGCTCGCGGGCGGCCCCGACCATCGCGGCCTCCCGGTCGACCCCGATCCAGTGGGTCGCGCCGTTGGCCGGCCCGTGGGTGGCCAGCCGGCGCAGGAGCTGGCGACGCCGCCACGTTCGACCCGCGAACTGGCACGTTCACCTGGGACACCGGCCAGGCGGCCACCGCCCGTGTCACGGCGCCGCCCGGTTGTCCGCCCGACCTGCTCTCCTGGACCGTCCACGCGGTGGAGCGCGCCGGGTACCGCGTCAGCGAGCGAGACGCCGAGGTCGACGCCGAGGTCGACGCCGAGGTCACGGTCGAGGCGCGGGCGTCCGGCGGCCGGCGGGTCGGCCCGCACCGGCTCGACTCGGTGACGGCGCTGGTCGCCCGCCTGCGCGACGGCGGCTGACGGATCGTGACGCCGAGGGCTACTTCCGGTAGACGCCGATGGCCCACTTCACCGGCCGGTTGGTGGACTCGCCCCAGAACCCCACCCGGCCCGTGACGGTGACCCGCTTGCCCTTGGGGACCGCGAACTCCTCCATCGCCGTCGGGAACGGGCCCTCCTTCCAGACGCCGCAGCCCGAGCGCGTGGGCGACTCCTCGTCGCCGACCTGATATTCGAACCACATGCGTCCGGCCAGCTCGCCCGAGCAGATCTGGTCGATGCCGATGGGGTCGCCGGTGCCCACCACCTGCATCTCGATCTTCGACTCGCCCGGCCAGGTACCCCTGAACTGGGCGACCATCCTCTTGCCGGCCGGCCGCTCGGGCATCGCCCTGACCGACTCGGGGGTGACCGTCCTGGCGGGCGGGATCCACTCGTAGACGGCGAGGTCCCAGTCGGACCGCCGGGGCTCGACCGGCTCGCACGGCCCGTTCCTGGTCCGCATGACGCAGCCCCCGCCGGAGGTGGTCCGGTCGAACGTGACCGCGACCTCCTTGGCGTCCTTCGGCACGATCAGCGGCCGCAGCTCCATGTCCTCGGGGCACGGTGAGAAACCGCGCGGGCCCGTGTTCCTGCCGTTCACCAGGACCCGTGGCGACGCGCCGGCCTCGCCGTCGCACCGCGCCGCGACGTCCAGCGGCTCTCCGGAGACCGGGGTCGTGACCGAGGTCTTCACGCCCGACGCGACGAGCCTGGTCGTGGCCAGCCGGCGGTAGACGGTGCCGTCGGGGGCGGTGTAGCGCTCGGGCAGGCCGGACGCGGGCTCGGCGGTCACCGTCGTCGCGGGTGGCGGCTCCTCGGGCGTACCGGGAAGCAGGGCGACGATCAGCACGACGGCGGCCATCGCCGACGACACCGACACCGCCCCGCCCGCCATCGCCCGCCTGCGCAGCCGGCGCCGGCGGATGCGGGCGCGGACCTCGTCGTGGCGGTGCGGGTTCGCGGGCGACGGCCCCTCGGCCCGCTCCCGCAGGACGTCACGCAGATCTTGTACGGTCACCGGCGCAGCTCCCTCAGCATCGCCTCGTCCTGTCGCAGCTTCGCCAGCGCCTTCGCGGTCTGGCTCTTGACCGTGCCCTCCTGGCAGCCCAGCAGCCCGGCCACCTCGCGTCTCACCGGCCGGGTCGTGCGGCGGCGCCTCGCGGTGCCTCGAACGCCGCCCGCCGCGGACGTGAGGCGTCCCGTTAACCTTCGGACCATGACATACGGTCATGAACCTCTGGACAGGCTCGCCGCCCTTGTCCCCTCGCCATCGTCGCCCCCCTTTTAGCGCGCGCCTGGAATGAAATTTCCCGATCTCGGATTACGCCTTCTCGGCAAACAGGGTCGTGCTCCAGCGGCTCAGGAAATGGTGGCCGTCGGGAAGCATGAGTGGGCGTCCGGCAACCGATATCGCAGTAGCCTGCTGGCGCAGGGCGCGAATACTCATCTGCTGGTGTGTGAAAGGTGGTGGTCGCCGCGAGTCTCAGTGCGACCCGGAGTCCGGACGCCCGCCGCCGCCCTGACGACTGGGTCGCCATGGCATGACGCAGCCTGCGAAGGCGGCCTCTGGCACCAGGGACCCGCGGGCCGAGATCCGAGTTTATCCGCGTATCCGCTCAGGCGTGAATTATTTACAAGTACTTGGAACTGTCCGGATCCGCGTTTACAGTATCGCCGCCTGTCGCTAGCCTGCTGACCGCAGGAGGAAGAGTTGCCAGAGTGTGCAGGGAGCGTGATGCGGTGAAAAATGTCAATGCACCGGAACGAGAATGCGCCGCGGGCTTATCGATAAAATATCCGGCCGTCGCCGCGGAGGTCGACCAGTTACGAGAATTGCTGGAGCAGCAGTACCCGTCGTACTTCCTGCACATCATCAAGCCCCATCCGAGCGGCGCTCGCTACCAGTTGCTCCACACGGGAAAGGCCACGCTCTACACCGCGTCCTACGGCGGAGAGATCCGCACCGGGACGTCGGAGTCGATGAACTTCTACGCGATCATGCCGCTGCGCGGAGCCGGCGAGGTGGCGATCAACGGGGAGGACGTCTCCGCGCCGATCTCCCTCATCGGCCCCCAGCAGAAGATCGACATGCGCTGGAGCATCGACCACGAAGTCATGGTGATGCAGATCCCGTCGGCACTGCTCCAGGAGGCGCTGGAGCCCTACCTGGGTGATCCGGTCAAGGAGCGGTTGCGGTTCGAGCCGAGGGCCGACACCGGCAGCGCGCTCGGCCGCACGTTCAGCATGTTGTCGTCGATCGGCGCGGCAGGTTCGCTGCCGTTCTCGGCCTCGCAGCTCGCCGAGCACCACTTCGAGCAGTTCCTGCTGCACACCCTGCTCTCGTCCCAGCCGCACAACTACTCCCACGAGCTCGGCCGGCCCCCCGCCTCGTGGACCTCCGCCGCTCTCCGGCGGGCGATCCGCTACTGCGAGGACCACGCCGGCGAGCCGATCACTCTCGCCGACATCGCCGCCGCCGCCAGGGTCAGCGTCCGCACCCTCCAGCTCGGCTTCCGCGAGCAGCTGCAGACCACCCCGATGGCCTACCTCCGCTCCGTACGGCTGGCGCACGCCCACGCCGACCTGGTCCACATCGCCGGCACGGACAGCCCGGCGACCGTCACGGACGTGGCACTCCGGTGGGGGTTCACCCACCTCGGCCGTTTCGCGGCCCTGTACCGGCAGACCTACGGCCGGCCGCCGTCCAGCACCCGGCAAGGACGCCGGTGAGCAGGGCGGCCGCCCGACCCTGAGCGGGCCCGTTCAAGCGGGTGCCTGGTCCGCTCGTTCGAGGTCGATCGTCACCGCCGCGATGATCTGCCGCGCCCTGATCACGGCCGCGATGTCACCCAGTTGTTCGGCCGCCTTCAGCGCGGCCTCATGGATGCCGGCTTTCGCGCGCCAGTCGCTGCGATGGTCGCACCAGGGCGTCAACGCCGCCGCCAGCTGGATGACATGGGAGGGGAAGTCGTTCCGCAGCGCCTGGCGCAGCACGGTGAACAGGACCGTGTGCTCGTCCCGGAACCACTGCAGCGCCTGCCCGCGGCAGGTGAGGCGCTCCGGCCGCACGCCGGGAGCCGGCGGGCTGGGCACGATCACGAGCGCGTCCGGCGTGAGAAGCCGCGTGGCCCGGTACGCGGTGTGCAGGTAGTGCTCGATCACCCGCCGTGCCGCCTGCCGGTGGAGCCGGACGTCGGCGACGCGGGCCAGATCGTGCGCGTACGTACGGAGCAGGTTGTGCAGCGTGACCCTGCCGGGAACGGCCTCGGCCACCAGATGCGCCTCCAGGAGCACGTCCAGCAGCCGATCGGCCTGCACCCTGTTGACGGCCGCCAGACTGGCCACGGCCGCCCGGGCGATGTCGGGCCCCGGATGGATCGCCAGCAGCGAGAACAGGCGGGCCGCCTTGGCGGGCAGGAGGTCGTAGGAGTGGGAGAACACGGTGCGCATGTCGGTGCGGGCGTCCCGGGTGGCCAGCGCGCTGACGTCGGTGCGGGCGCGGCGCAGCTCGGCCGAGAGCGCCGCGAGCGGAGCGGACGGCGCCGCGGTCGCGCGGCCGGCCGCGATGGCCAGGGAAAGGGGCAGCCGCCCGCACAGATCGATGATCTCATCGGTGGCGCGCGTGTCGCCCTCGACGCACTCGCGGCCCAACCGGCTCGCGAGCAGTTGACGGGACTCGCGATGGGTGAGGACGTCCAGCGTGAGCAACGCGGCCGCGTGCCGGCTGACCAGGCTGTTCAGCCCCTGCCGGCTGGTGATCACCACCATGCACGCGGTGCCTCCCGGCAGCAGTCCCCGTACCTGGTCGGCGTCGCGGGCGTTGTCGAGCAGCACCAGCGCGCGCCGGCCTGCCAGCAGCGTCCGGTACAGCGCGATCCTGGCCTGCGGATCCACCGGAATCCGGGGTTTCGCCACGCCCAAGGTCTGCAGAAAGCTGGACAGAACGTCATGCGGGTCCAGCGCGCTCTCGCCCGGCCCGAAGCCCTGCAGGTCGGCGTAGAGCTGACCGTCAGGGAAGCGTTCGGCGGCCAGGTGCGCCCAGTGCACGGCCAGGCAGGTCTTCCCGACGCCGGCGGTGCCGGTGATGACGCAGACGCTGCTGTTCCCGCCGAGCAGCCCGTCGAGCCGCTTCAGCTCCTCGTCCCGGCCGGTGAACTCGGCCACGTCCGCCGGGAGCTGGCGGGGCGTGATCGGCGCCGCCCGCACCGCGCGGTCCTCCAGCAGGCCGGCGTGAATGCGCCGCAGCTCGGCGGAAGGGACGGTGCCCAACTCCTCGCTCAGCCCGCGCCTGAGCCGCTCGTACGCCGACAGCGCCTCGGCCCGCCTGCCGCAGCCGTCGAGCGCCAGGAGCAGGCGCCCCCACAACGGCTCGTGCCACGGATGCCGGGCCACCAGCCTGCGGGCCTCGGGCACCAGCTCACTGTGGCGTCCCGCGGTCAGACCCAGGTCGAGCCAGCGTTCCGCGGCGGACACGTGCAGATCCAGCAGGTGCGTGGCGTCGGCCCCGTGCAGCGCCGGGGAGTCGATCCCCTCGAACGGCTGCCCCCGCCACAGGGCCAGCGCCTGTTCCAGGGCCGCCGGCTCGGCTTCGGTGCCGCGCGCCGGCGCCGCCTCGGCGAGCAGCCGGCGAAACAGCAGCGCGTCGACCCGGTCGGGTGCCACCCGCAGCCGATAACCCAGTGACGTCGTCTCGATCGCCTCCGCGCCGAGCGTGTTGCGCAGCCGGGCGATGTAGGTGTGGACGCTGCGCCGGACGTTGTCCGGCAGATCACCCGCCCATACCACCGAGGCCAGCCGATCCACCGACACCGACTCGCCCGCGGACAGCGCCAGGACGGCCAGCAGCGTCCGCAGCCGGTTCGAGCCCAGTTCGACGTGCGCCGTTCCCAGCCGCACGTCGAAGGGGCCCAGGACGGCCACGCGCAGCCACCTGCCCGCGTCGGCGGTCACGCGGACCGGCCTTCCGCCGTCCGGCTGCCCTTGCTCGTCTGCAACACGCGGACGAGCCTAGCCACCGGCCCATGCCGGAAATATCCACGTCGCGCCTTGTCCGCTGCGCGTTCGGGATAGCGCGAGCGTCACAGGTCCTCAGAAGACCGGCCCTCAGAAGACCGGCAGCGTGGGGGCCATGCCGAGGCGGACGCGTCCGACGGATTCGAAGAAGGCGGCGGAGTGGTTGTGGTGCTGGAGCGCGACCATCCCGTCGCGGAAGAGCCGTTCGACGCTGTTGCCCTGATAGATCGAGGCGGAGCTGCCCAGCTCGTACATGGCCGTCAGCACGTCGCGGCTGGTCTGCGCGGCGTGACTCATGGCGGCGCGCAGCGCGGCGCGCAGTTCGAGGGTGACGGGGGCGGCGTTCTCTCCGGCGAGGTCGAGGTCGCGCGCCGCGGCCAGCAGGAGCAGCCGGGCGGCCTGGAGCGCGGCCTCCGACCGGGCGATGACCGTCTGGGTGTGCGCCGACGCGGCGAGCGTGCCGCCGGTCATCGTCCGCTTCGAGACCACGAGCGCGGTCGTCTCCTCGATGGCGCTCCGGGCCACCCCGAGGACGACGGCGGAGCAGCCGGGGACGACGAGCGAAGGAATGTAGCCCTGGTAGCGGGGGCGCTGGACGCGGGCCGGCACGTCCACGCGCGCGACCAGGTCGCCGGGCACCACGGCGTCCTCGACCATGACACTGTGGCTTCCCGAGCCGCGCAGGCCACTGGAGTGCCAGGTGTCCTTGACCGACAGTTGCTCCCGGCGCAGCATGAAGAAGCGCACGTCGAGCATGCCGTCGTCGGTCAGGAGCACGTTGTCGCCGTCCTTGATGTAGGCGGCCGCGGCGAACCAGTCGGCGTGGTTGATCCCGCTGACGAGCTTCCAGTGCCCGGACAGCCGGTAACCCCCGTCGCACGGCACGGCGGTCCCCACCATGCTCGACGCCGCGAAGACCGGCTCGGGGCCCGCTCCCCAGATCCGGGCGTTGCCCGGCTCGTCGAGCAGCGCGCCGATGAATCCCCAGTTGGCGTTCCACACGATCCATCCGGCGGAGGCGTCGAGCCGGCCGAACCCCTCGTACACCTGCAGCACGGTCTCCAGCGGGGCCTCGAAGCCGCCGAGCTCACGTGGCGTGAGCAGGCGGAGGGCGCCGCTGTCGCGTAACTCGCGCACCAGGTGCTCAGGGAGGTCCCGCCCGGCCTCCATGTCGCCGGCGGCCGCGCCGATGGCGGCCTCCAGCTGCGCGGGAAGATCCAGCAGGTGGGCTGTCCGCATGGTCATGTGCTCACTTCGTTCATGGTCGAGATTCATGGTCGAGATTCATGGTCGAGATTCGTGGTCGAGATTCGTGGTCGGGGAGAAGGCCGGACTTCCGGGAGGACATCGGACGGGCGACGTCAGGACGCGGATTCCGCATGGTCCTTCAGGGTGCGCGCCAGGAGGTAGGCCAGGTACGCCTCGTCGGCTATCGGCAGGCCGAGCCGGTTGTTCGTCATGTGCAGGTACGACGCGAGCAGATGCGGCAGCAGGATCTCGGGATCGGAGATCACCTTGGGCGCCCTGGAGGTGCCCGCCTTGACGAAGGTGAGCCGACCGGCGCTCCCGTGCTCCAGCACCTGCTCGCGCAGGCTCTCCCAGTGCCTGGCCCACATCGCACGGAAGCCGGTCAGCCGGTCCGGCTCGCCGCGCCTGATGCTGTCGTGCGTGTCCATGAACCGGGTCGCGAGCACGTCCTTCATCGAGTCATAACACATGCGGTAACGGGCGGTGTTGTCCTCGACGATGCGGGTCGTCGAGCTCCAGTAGTCGAGCCCGAACGACGAGTTCCAGTAGTCGTGATAACGCTCCAGGAAAGTGGCCATCCGGCCGGTGTCGCGCATGAAAGTGGAGACGCTGATCATCATGAGCTGGGCGGCCAGGCCCAGCAGCACCGGCCTGACGTGCACGTTGGCCGTCCGCAGCAGCCCGATCACCAGATCGCTGGAGAATTCGAAGTGCCGCTCCGCGAGGGATATCCCGGCCTGCCCGCCGTAGCGATCGTATTCCGGATGGTAGGCGCGGTAATGGAAGGTGTTGTTGTCCTGGACGGGTATCCGCCCCTCCGGGTACATCCGGCGCCGCTCGTTCTCGTCCGGATATTCCATGACGAACAGATCCTCCTGTGCCTTCAGCATGTCCTGGTCGAACGCGTACAGCGCCGGGCGGCTCGCCAGGAACTCCCGCACGGCGGCCTCGGCGGCCGTGCGCACCGCGGAGGTGGCCGCCTCCGTGACCGGCTTCAGCCGCAGCCGGACGTGCGGGCCCTCCATCCAGTAGTTGATGAAGAAGTAGCGCTCCAGCAGCCCCCGGTCACGAAGATCGCCCACCAGCGGTGCGACGCAGTCGGTGAGCATCGCCTGGGAATTGGCGCTGTAGAAGATGTGCAGCGCCTGCCACTCGCCCGGCGCCGAGGCAGGTCGCGACCGAGGATCGCCGACGGTGTGCGGCTCTGTTGTCATCCCTGAACTCCCCTGTCTGATCGGTGACCGCGCAGCGGCCGGGTCGTGCCGGTGATCTCGATGGTCTGCTCGGCCACGTACCGTCCTTCAGCCGACCTCAGCCAGATCTGCTCAAGGTCGGGAAGCATCTCTTCGAGCACGATCAGGCGATTGCCCTCACGCGCCATCCGCTCCAGCAACTGGAGCGAGAGCACGCTGCCGAAGTCGATGTACTGGGGTTTGAACGTCGGCATGGAGGTGCCCGCGCCGGGTTTGAGCGGCACCGCGCCGAGTGAGGCGAAAACCCGCTGCGGCAGGCCGTGCTCCCGCTGCCAGCGCCGCCAGGCGAGGAACGACTCCGCGTCGCCGTCCCCGGCGCCGCGCGCGGGGAGGAATTCTGGATGTACGGTCCACCTGCGTCTCGACACCACCAGGTCGCCGACGCGGATTCTCGGCCGGCTGCTGATCGTCGTGATCCGCTCGTGGGCGCGCGTGCCGCCCCACAGGTCGATCGTGGCGAAGATGGTCCGGGAGAACAGCAGCATCGCCCGCTGCACCTGGGGCAGCGCCGGCGGAATGATGAAGCCCAGGTAGACCGGGATGACCTCGCGGCCCAGCCGCCACGAGTACAACCGCAGCCGGCCGGTCCGCTCGTCGTGGAGCACGCTGAGCTCGTCAACCGCGATCTGTTCGGACTCGTCCCGGAAACTCACGTCGCCAGGACAGACCAGTTCGTACGGGGTGATCGCCGGATGCAGGTTCAGGTTCGTGGTGTCGTACCCGCCCGTGACCTCGGCGAAGACCGCGTCGGCCGGTTGCAGCTTGGCGAGTTCGTCCCGCAGTTCGGCGGCCAGCCCGCCGCGTTCGGCGTCGTCGAAGCAGTGCATGAAGCGGGAGAACAACAGGGTCAAGCCGCTGTAGGTCTGGTTCACCACGGCGAACGGCGTGCCGCCGTCGTCGCCGAGCTGCACGAAGAAACTTCTCGGCTCCAGGTCGAGCAGATGATCGGGCACCAGAGCGGAGACCTCGTCGACGAACTCGTCGTCGAGCAGCACGTCGGTGCCGGATGCCGCGGCCAGTCTCATGCGGCGGATCAGTTCCTGCCGCGCCCGCGTCATCGCCTCCACCTCGGGCAGCCGCAACCAGTTCGGGTCGGGGACGAACACGCCGTCCTCGTCGAAGCTCGGCCGCGAGGTGACCTTCAGGTAGTAGGTGTAGTAGTCCTGGTGGAATTCGTGCACGAACCGCAGCACGTCGTCGCAGCGTCCGCCGGCTCCGTAGCGAGCGGTGAAGAATCCGTGCAGGCTCAGCCGCTGCGGCACCGTGGAGTCGAACAGCGGCAGCAACCGTGCCACCTGGCACAGCGAGGGAGTCAGCGATCGCCGCCATTTCTCCGGGTCGGCCACCGCGCCGGTGCCGGGGACGCTGACGTCCTCGTACACCAGGTTGCTCGGCGTGCTGGGCCGCACCGCGCCGAGCTCGCGTTGCGTTTCCTCCAGGCCGGCCCTGATCATGCCGAGCAGCCTTCTGCGGGCCTCGTGATCGGCTGACGGGTACAGCTTCACCAGCTTGGAGATGCCGCCGAGCCGGTCGGCGACCGCTTGTGCCCATGGCGCGTCCAGCCGTACCAGGCCACGCCGGAACGACTCCACCGGGTCGGCGCTGTGGACGTCCAGGTGCAGGGCCGGCGCCACGAGCAGGCCGAGCTGGAGCAGGCGGCGCAGATACTCGCGCACGTCCTCGGGGGAACGGTTCGGCCGGTCGGCCGCGCCGAGCAGCTCGGCCAGTTGCCCGAAGGACACCTCCGCCCGCTCACCCAGGATCCGCATGACCTCCTGCAGCAGGGTGCCCTGGCGGAGGAAGAAGAGGTTCTCCCGCATGCTGTCGGCACCCGTCGGGGTGTCGTCGTCACCGACCACCCGGATCCGCCGCACGTAGCGCACCCGCTCCGTGTCGGCGCGCGAGCCCGACGTCAGGCGCGCCGTGAGCTCCGGGCGCAGGTCGAGCCGGTCGGCGATGACGTCTATCAGCCGCGCGAGCGCCGCGACGTTGAGCCGGGCGTGACTGCGCCAGACGACGTCGAGGTCGAGGTGCGGGAAGAGGGACCCGCTCCCGGGTACGAACCGCCCGAGCGCGACCGCGGTGAACGTGCTGAACGGACTCGTCTTGCAGGCGGTGCGGTACACGTACTCCAGCAGCGACCGCTCGATGCGGCGGGCGCGCTTGTTCAGCGGGCCGTCCCCGGCGTCGAGATAGGCCGGCAGGTAGCGGTCCAGCGACGGGGACGCCAGCAACACGCCCTTGCGCAGCCTCGGATCGCGGGCGAGCTCACGCAGGTGGGCGCGGGCCAGGCCGGTTTCATCGGCCACGATGGCGGCGCCGCGCCGGAGTTCCTCGTCATAGGCGGCGCGCTGGTCGAGCCAGCCGAGCAGGGCCGCGCGGCCCTGCTCGTCGAGGTGTGTGGCGAGCGACCTGGCCGATGCCAGGTCCTTGGGAAGGCGGCGATTGAAGACATCGCGCCGCAACGTGAGCAGCCGGCGACGCTGCTGCTCGTCGTCATTGTCCGCGACGGACTCCTGCAGCGCGTCGGCGATCACCTGCTTCGCCGCGTCCATGGCGGTCTCGGCCGCCAGCAGGGTGTCCGCCCATCGCGTCCCCCGGGGGTTGGTCAAGGGGGCCACGGCGTCGATGGGCATCCCGGCCACCCGCAGCATGAACTGCGGGGTGACGATCCACTGCCTGCCGTCGTCCCGGCCCGCCGGGGCGTCCGTGCCGAGCGGGAAATCATGGTCTATCACCCGTGTCACCTCTTCGGGTCGGTGAGATCAGCGGAGCCGGAAGCGGAAGTCGGGAGCCTGCTGGCGCTCGTGCCCCAGCATCACGATCAGCAGGGGCCATTCCTGGTCGGTGTCATCGCCGCTCAGGTCTCGCCGCCTGTCCAGGTGCTCGGCGTACGAGACGTTGTCGAAGCCCAGCGCGGCCCCGCAGCCGATGTCCGCCGCGGCCGCGGCCAGATACATGGCCTGGGCGGCGGCGCCGACCTCCGCGTTGAGGAACCGGTAACCACGCTGGCCGGTGGCCGCGATCACCGCGTGCGGCCGTGCCAGCACCGTGACGACGGCGGCGACCTGCTCCATGTTGTAGTTGTTCAGGAAGTAGTTGCGTTGCAGGAACGACGCGCTCACACCGGCGCCGAGGGGCAGCAGCGTGTTGGCGGCGACGTCGTAGTCGTAGGCGTCCGGGGGGACGCCGTCGACGTGGCTCGCGAAAACGGCCAGCCTGGTGAGCTCCGGCGTGCCGTCCGGCTGTTTGACATCCGACACGAGCCGGGCTCCCAGGGTTCCCGCGCGCAGCACCGCGGCCAGTTCGGCCTGTCCGAGGCGGTGGTGTGCGCTGAACCTGCCGAAGCTGCTGCGGCGAGCGCGCAGGGCTTCCCGTACGGTGGCGTCGAGCGGGAGCGGATCGGCCAGCTTGATCGCGTCGCCGCTGCCGCCGCTGTGGTTCGGCTTTGCCGCTTTCAGCCGGTCAGCTGGTGCATCGCCGGTCGGCGGAGTGGTGACGGTCGAGGCGTGGACGCGCTCGATCGCGGGATGCCGGACGACCGTACGCGACCTTTCCGTGGGGACGGCGGTGACGCGAAGCCCGGGCCGGCCTTCCGGGGACGGGCCCCCGCCGCCGGGCAGCGGCACCACGGCGAACACGCTCTCCTCGTGCGTCCGTACGCCCAGCAGCCGGTTGAGTGCCTCCTCGTCGAAATTGAGCAGCGGGCGCAGCGGAAATCCCGCCGCTCTCGACCACAACTGCCACGTCCCCAGCGCCGTGCCCACGTCCATGGTGACCACGTGGTAGCCGAAGTTCTGGTACTTGAAGGCGTTCTTCCAGAACTTGACCGTCACCAGCAGGAACTGGTCGCCCGCGGCCTCCGCCGGCGCGATCGCCTGCCGCACCTGGCCCGTCACGTCACCGATCAGCAGTCGCTGCACACCGTGCTGGGCCGGCGAATAGTTGTAGACGCCCGGCAACATCGGCCCGCCAGGCCCGCAGACCCAGTAGATCTCGAGCGGGTACAGGCCACCCCCGGACGCCGTGCCGCGAGACCAGACCGCGCGCGGATAATGCGGCAGGGCCACCGTGTCGTCGTTGACCGTGACCGCCAGCCTGCGCCCGCCGCAGGCGTAGGAGTCGCGCAGCATCTCGTAGAGCATCGGCATGGTGAACGCGCCGCCGTCCCCGGGCGGCTGCCCGGTCAGGCTCGCTTCGAGCGAGGCGAGCTCGACCTGCGTGGCCGGCAGCGGGACGGGCGTGATGCCGGGGTAGACGTTGTGCATGCGCGGCTGGTCGGCCCAATCGGGTTTCAGGCTCCAGTTCTCCGCCGGCGATCGGTTGCGGCGCATGATCGCGGCGATGTAGTCGCTCGCCGTTTCGAACGCTTGCTCCGTGTCCATGGACGACTCCTCAGGCGCGCCGGTAGCGGCGAGCAGGTGCGTTGGCCGGTTCATCGGCCGGTTCATCGGCCGGTTCATCGGCCGGTTCATTGGAAGGGGTGCGGAGCCCGGTTGAGCTCCGAGGCTTCGAGATCGCGGTCGCGGAGCCCGGCCCGGCGCAGGACGGTCCGGGTCCGCGTCATGTGCAGGGCGCGCTGGCGGTCCCACCCGAAGTCGATCGGCAGCAGGCCGGGGATCACCACGCTCGCGGTGTGCAGGCCGATCTCCGCCTGCTCCGGCGAGGTCTGGTCCACCACGATCACGTCGAAACCGGCCTTGACCACGGACCGGACGCAGAACCTGAGGTCGTCCAGCAGATCCAGGGTGCGCGGCCGCTCGTGCCGCCAGTTCCTGAACACCTCCTCCACCGGGGGAAGATCGGCCGGCCTGCCGTCGTCGCCGAGCAGATGGGCGGCGTGCCGGGCCATCTCGGGCAACCCGTAGAGCGGGGCGTGATCGGACAGCGAAAGCACCTGGCCGAAGTCGGCCGCCTTCGCGGTGAGCTCTTCGGCGCGCAGCTTCGTGTAGCCGGGGAAATCCGGAATCGCGGACGCGACCTCGTACAGGCCTGAGGCGATCGCCTCCTCGGGATCGAGACCGGCGCCGGCCCCGAAGAGCAGCGTGCCCATGCCGCCGTCTCCGCGCTGGGCGACGGCGATCACGACCGGGATCGGAAACTCGATTCTGGCGTCGAACAGGCGCAGGTCGTAGCCGTACATCGAGAGACGATCCATCATCAGCCGGCTGCGGATCCTCGTGCTGCTGTACGGGTCGATCTCGCGCAGGACCGGCCGGGCGTACCAGGCGATCAGGAACGCGTCGCGCTCGACCAGCTCGAGGAGGGCGTGGAGGATCGCCTCTTCCAGGCAGCCGCCGGACGCGCACCCGTTCGAGCATTCCTGGACGAATCTGCCGGTCTGGTCGGTCAGGTGGTAGTAGGTGATCGCCGCGGGGACCAGCAGGGGGCGCTCGTCGCGCAGCGAGTAACCCCATACCCAGGGAATCGGCAGATCAGGATGGTAGGACGTGTAATGCCGGGACCTGGCGTAGAACTCTTCGGTGTAGAGGCCGCATTCGGCGGGATCCAGCGCCGAGCCCCGCAGATTCCGGTAGGTGCCGACCACCGGATCGGAGAAGCGCCGGGGCTGGGTGCCGGCGATCCGCTCGTGGGCTTCGAGTATGCCCAGGAGCGTGCTGCGGGCGTAACTGTCGGAGTGGCCGGCCCAGAACGTCTCATGGACGTATCCGCCGCCTGGGATGTCGATCCGGCCTTTCACGTTCGCCGTCGTCGTGCTCGTCATGCTCGGCTCCGCGCGGGTGCCGGCCATCCCGCAGACGGGGTTCGCGTACGCGCCGGGTTCCAGGTCGTGGGCCGAGCTGATCCGGAAGTCGTCGACCGACCGTTTCGGGCGGCTGCGCAGGGTCATGCGAGCGGAGTCGGCGCTGTCCTCACCCGGAACAGCGCATCGAGGGCACTGCGAGTCCGCGACGATCGGATGACGCCGCACCGTCAGGTCTTTCAGCCGGAGCTCGTGCACGAACGGATGTCCGTGCCGGTCGGCGTGTCTCCGCTCCGGCGGCACCCGGACGATCTGCTGGACGGTCCGCCAGATCGCCTCCAGGCCGAACCGGGAGAGGAACGGGGACGCGTGGTGCGCGGCGAGCGATGGCCCGCCTTCCAGGGCCTCACGCTCCACGCCGGTCCGCAGCCGTTGCCACCGCCTGGCCAGGCAGTGGAAACAGGGGCGTGCGCTGTCGAACGGGCCGAGCAGCACGGTGTCGCCGTGCACATGGACAGGCAGCAAGCCTGCCGTGCCGGTGCCTGTGCCTGTTTCTGTGTCCGGTGCGTCGAGCGGCCGCATCGCGTCCTGCGCGTCGAGGTGCGCCACGCGCACCGTCACGGGCCGCCCGGCTGTCCGGGCCAGTCGATCGTGCAGGTAGCCGGCGACCAGTCGTCGATCGTCCGCGAGCGCCTGTGGGACCCGTTCCTGCATCACTTGCATCGCGTCAGGAGGACCCGGCAGGTCGCCACGGCCGCCTGAGACCTGAGCTCCGGAGTCGTGGTGTCGGCGACGAGAACGTCGCGGCCCTCGCCGGCGAGCTCGGCGACGAGGGCCGCGACGTCGCTGGGGGTGCTGGGGGAGCCGTCCGTCGTGGCCGGCACCGGTTCCCCGGACGCGGGCACGGCCCGGGCGTCGAAACCTGGCAGCAGTGGCTCGCCGAGGTCGACGTCCTCGATCTTCGCCAAGTGACGGAGCTGGACCAGCCCGGCGAGATCTCGCAGAGCTTCGACGAGCGCGTCCCGCCGGGACGACGCGGCCCGCACGGTCCACAGCGGCCGGTCGGCGGAGTCCGGGATCCGAGCGAGCACGATGCCGGCGTTGCGCCAGGGGGAGAGCTCAAGCACCTCTGGCCGGACGCTCAGGTTGCCGAAGGTCCGCAGTAAGAACTCCAGCTCGGAACCCGTTTCAGGATCCTCGCACAGGACCGGACGAGGTTCGCCCCGTCCGGAAACCGCCGCACGCAGCGCCTCGAACGCGATCGCCGACAACAGGCCCGCCCGGACGGCCTCGCCGATGCTCGCCCCGGCTCCGCCACCCGCCCCGGTCCGTTCGAACCACGAGTCGGCGTTGAGCCCCGACCACGGGTGAACCGCCGCGGCGGGCACCAGCCGCTGCTCTCCGCTCACCAGAGACGTCGCGGGAAGCCACGGGAACGTCTCGTGTCCCTCGATCGCGAGCCCCGTGGAGGTGGACAGATCGGCGGGGGCGAGCGTGTGCGGCAGCTCCGTCGAACCGGTCACCGCGTTCCGGACACTCGCCACCTGGCCGACGTAGGCGAGCAGCGCGGCGCGCACCGCGCTCCGGCGCGCGACGGGCACGTAGTGCAGGTCGAACGCCGTGATCAGCCGAGTCCGTACGTCGGATCCGGCCTGGGCGCCGAGGCGGACCCTGCCGACCTTGAGCGGTGACTGGTCCAGAGCCGCGTCGTCGAACGACGACAGCACACCCGTGCGGGAGCCGACCAGTTCGTCGGCCTCCTTCAGCAGCGCCCTGAGCCGCACCTTGACGTCGTGATCGGCACCATCGTGATCGGCGTCGTGATCGGCGTCGTTCGCGGGGCGGAACGGCCGCGGCGCCGTCTCGTGGACGACGGTCGGCGTGACGGGCCCGGCGCCGAAATCCTGGTGCTCCGCGCAGGAGGGGCAGAGCGGGTGCGGCCACAGCCGCTCGCGCCTGGCCTCCAGCGTGGAGACGTCCTGGATCAGGACGCCATGGTCGGTCTCCGCGTCGAAGCAGCCGGTGACCAGCCGGAACAGGTCGAAGGCGAGCAGGTTGCCGACCATCGCCGCGAGCTGCGGATTGAGCCTCGGCGCGGCCAGGCCCGCGGCTCCGCACGCGATGCCGCGCCACAGGGCGGCCGCCTCGCCTGGCTCGGCGTTGGCTCCATAGCGGAGCATGGAGCACGTCCAGCAGCCCGCGGTCGCCGGGCGGGTGACCGGACCGATGACGACGCTCGAACCGATCGAGGTGGCGGGCAGCACCACGGGACCGCCGTTCACGCCGAGGTCGATCAGCCGCCGCAGCGTGGCCGGGCCGAGATCGTCGCCGGACGCGAGCACGAAGTCGTATCCGCTCAGGGCGTGTGGCGTGAGGGCCTCGTCCAGGGTGATGCCCGGCAGGTGGACCTGCGCAGGGCAGCCGGCCTCGGTCAGCTCCGCGACGCATTCCGCCAGTCCCGCCATGGCCGCGGGGGCGCCCTCGGCCGCGCTCTGCGGCGAAGACTCGACCAGGCTCAGTGAGGCGAGCCCGTTGCGCAGCAGACTCTCGGCCGCCGCCCGGTTCACCCGGCCGGTGCCCAGCATCATCACCCTGGCCGTACGGAAGCGCAGAAACCGGGCCTTGGCCTCGTCGACGAAGTGCTCCACATAGTTCAGCTGGGAGGCGAACGCCTGCTCGACGGCGGGGCCCAGATCGATGTCGCCCGCCGGAGGTACGTCGCGCGCGAAACCGTTGCCGATCAACGACCGGACCAGGGAGACGACCATCGCCTGCCGTTCGGGCGCGAGGCCCGCGCACAGCTCGGCGAGCGTGTGTTCGCCGGTCAAGTACGGTGCGAGCGAGCACAGGAAACGGTAGGCCCATTGTCCTTTGACGACGTACACCTTTTCGGTGTTGCGCACCACGACTTTGTCGCCGACATCGTAGAACAGCACGTCATGACCCAACCGGGGCCGGACCGCGAGATCATCTGCCGTGGCCGGCCTTTCCTGTCCCGCCTCTGGCTCAAGCTCGGTAGCAGTCATCGTCGAGATCACTTCCTTGGCGTCCGACGCCATGTGCGTTGTGGTGATGAACAGGCAAGAGGCCGTGGGTGGCCGACCGCCACGCGACCTCTCTGACAGGCGCTGCGCGTCCCGTCCCAGGAGTATGTCCGCGGCTTCTTTCGCTTCTCTTTCGGCTGTTGCCGCAGGTGGCGGTGGTGTGAAAGGGGGTCGTTGCGATACTGCGCCTGTTCGGCCCGATCGTGCGAATGAAAGGAAACGCGCTGTGCGGACCATCGTCGAGAAGCCGTTGTCGGATCTGTTCCAGGAGTTGGAGCAGCTGGGGTCGGAGACTTTCGAGGTCTCCGACTACACCGAAGTCGACATCCATCTGTCCCCCGTCGCGGCCGCCACGAGCTGCTGCGGTTCCACCAGCACCACGAGCACGAGCTGCAGCAGCGGAACCCAGAGCGGAGAGTGCTAGGGATCCGCGGCAGAGCTGCACGCGCCGCGGGAGCAGCGTGACGTCACCGATCTCGGCTCGGCCGTTGATCTCCCGCTGACGCCGTCGGCTGCTCGCGGGCTCCGCGGGGCGGCCGGGGCGCGCGGGGAGCACCCAACTCCGCTCGATCGGGGCGCCGGTGGCGGCGTACGCGAAAGTGTTCGTTCATCTCGCGCGAAAGGCTGGAGCAGGTGGCAGCAGCGGCGGAGCAGGACACGGAGACCGGCGCGTCGGCGCCGGAGCGGCTCCTGCGCTACCTGGATGCGCGGCTGGACCAGGAAGACCTGCCCGACGTGGCGGTGCTCGGGCTGCGCGACGCGCCGCACCTGCCCGAAACGGAGAAGAGCCATGGGCTCGTGCCGATCTCTTTCACCGCGGGCTCGGCCGTCCTCGGACCGGTGGTCACCGGACAGGGCGGCCCGGCCCCGTGCGGGCGATGTCTGGCTCTGCGGTGGCAACGCCTGCGCCCCGCACCGGAACGTGATGCGATCGAACGCGGGCGGCAGGTGCGGTCGCCGGCGTCGTCGCCGTACTTGACGCACTTCGCCCTCGAAGCGATCTGGCGATTGTGGAACCTGCTGCGGACCAGCGCGACGGACGGCCGGCGGCATCGCGCCGGAATCGCCCCGGTCTACGAACTGAATCTGCGGACCCTGCGGGTGTCCCGGTACGACCTGCTGATGGACGCCGCATGTCCCGTATGCCTGCCGGGTGAACCGGACACCGCGGCCGGCGCCGTCCTCGACCTGCGTCCGATCGCGAAATCGGCGCCGGACCGCTACCGGCAGTTCCACCTGGGCGACCACGACCTGCCGGTCTCGGCACTGACGAATCCGATCTGCGGCGTGGTCGGCCGCTACGCGCACCGCGACGACCTTTCTCCGACCACGTCGCCGAGTTTCGGCATGTTCCACTTTCACGACGGCGTCGCTCCGCAGGAGATTCAATGGAGCGGCCAGACCAATACGTTCGCGACCAGTGAGACCAGCGGGCTGTTCGAAGCGCTCGAACGTTATGCCGGACTCGAACAACGGCGTTGGACCGAAATCACGGTGGGCAGCTTCCACGCATTGTCCGCGCAGGCCCTCGACCCCCGGGAATGCGGCGTCTACGCGGACGAGGTCTACGAATCGGGGGCGTATTCGAGATTCGATCCTGATCGGCCGATTCCCTGGGTCTGGGGTTACTCGCTGCGTGACCGGCGGGCGATTCTGGTGCCGCGGCGCACCGTCTTCTACGGCGGGGCGGATCGCACCGACAACTTCGTGATGGAATGCTCCAGCGGCTGTGCGAGCGGCGCGAGCATCGAAGAGGCGATTCTGCACGGAATGCTGGAACTGATCGAGCGCGATTCCTTCCTGCTCACGTGGTACGGCAAAGCAGCGCTGCCCGAAATCGATCCGGCCACGTGCCGCGACGAATCCCGCTTCCTGATCGACCGGCTGCGGCTCTGCGGCTACGACGTTCGCCTGTTCGACATGAGAATCGACCTGCCGGTGCCCGCCGTGCTCGCGGTGGCGGTCCGCCGGGACGGCGGCCCCGGCACGCTGACCTTCGCGTCCGGCGCGTCCCTGGATCCGGAGGAGGCCGTCGCGTCCGCGCTGTCAGAGGCCGCCTCATTCGCTCCGACCATGCCTGAGCAGTTCACCAGACGCCCTGACGAGGTCCGGGCGATGACCGAGGACTTCGGCAAGGTCCGCACGCTGATCGACCATCCGGCGCTGTTCGCGGCACCGGCCATGAGACATCATGCCGATTTCCTGCTGTCGAACAGCCGGCCGACCCCCATGGGCGAGCTGTACCAGGAGTGGCAACGCACTCGGCCCAAGAGCGCGGACCTGCTGACGGACCTGTCGTACTGCCGCGATCGGTTGATCGAGGCCGGTCTGGACGTCCTGGTCGTCGACCAGACGGCGCCGGAACAGGAGCTGCTGGGCCTGCGCACGGTTCGGGTGATCGCACCGGGGCTCCTGCCCATCGATTTCGGCTGGTCGTTGCAGCGCGCTCTGCGCATGCCCCGGGCCCGTAACGCGTTCCGGCGCGCCGGATGGCGGACCACCGATCTGGACGCCTCTGACCTGCATCAGGTGCCGCACCCCTTCGCTTAGTGAGCAGCAGGGCGCGAGGATCCGGGCCGCCGGTGTCGTCTCGGCGTCGGAGCCGCCTGCGACGGTTCATGATCGGCACAGATCTTTCTGGAAGTTTTGCTGCCGCGGGTGTCCGGTCGGGTGGTCGCCGTTCGTCACTAGGGTGAATCGCCACAAACCTGAGGAGCGCGACATGCAGTACCTGATGTTCGTCTGCAGCGACCCCGAGCCCGACACCGACCAGCGGAACCTGCCCGACATCGACGCCTGGGTGGCCGAGAACGACAGCCGCGGCCGGCGGCTGCGCGGGTCGCAGCTCGCGCCGGAGTCCTCCGCGACGACGGTTCGGGTACGGGAGGGTGAGCTGATCCTCACCGACGGCCCGTTCGCCGAGACCAAAGAAGTGATCGTGGGCTTCGACCTGCTCGAATGCGCCGACCTGGACGAGGCGATCGAGGTCGCCCGTACGCATCCGATGGCCCGGCGGGGGCGGCTGGAGCTGCGCCCGCTCGTCGGCGACGGGCAGTGAGCACGTCCCTGGAGGCGCTGGCGGCCGACGCCTACCCGCGGATGGTCGCCACGCTGATCCGCGTCACCGGTGACTGGACGCTGGCGGAGGACTGCGCGCAGGAGGCGCTGGCGGCGGCCGTGCAGCGGTGGCCGCAGGAGGGCGAGCCGGGCAATCCGGGCGCCTGGCTGATGACGGTGGCCCGCAACCGGGCGATCGACACGCTGCGCCGCGCCTCCGTCGAGCGCCGCAAGCTCGCGGAGGCGGCGGCGCTCGCGCTGACCGGAACCGACGAGGTCGTAGGGGAGATCGCAGGGGAGGGGGAGGTCGTGGACGATCGGCTGCGGCTCGTCTTCACGTGCTGTCATCCGGCGCTGGCGCTGGAGTCGCGCGTGGCGCTGACGTTGCGGACGATCTGCGGGGTGCCCGCCGCGGACATCGCGCGGGCGTTCCTGGTCACCGAGCCGACGATGACCCGCCGCCTGACCAGGGCCAAGCGGAAGATCGCGGACGCGGGGATCCCGTACCGGGTGCCGGCCGGGCCGGCGCTGGCCGAGCGGCTGCCGGGCGTGCTGGCGGTGCTGTATCTGCTGTTCACACAGGGGTACAACGCCGACGGGCGGCCCGCGTTCGCCGAGGAGGCGATCCGGCTGGCCAGGCTGCTGCGCCGGCTGATGCCTGGGCAGGGCGAGGTGTCGGCGCTGCTGGCGTTGTTCCTGCTGCAGCATTCGCGGCGTGCGGCCCGGCAGGACACCGAGGGCAACCTGCTGCCTCTCGACCGGCAGGACCGGTCCCGCTGGGACACGGTGGCCATCGCCGAGGGGCTGGAGGCGCTGGCCGAGGCGGAGCGGGACAGCCCGTACGCGCTGCAGGCCCGCATCGCCGCCTGCCACGCCGTGGCCCCGTCGGTGCCCGGCACGGACTGGGCCGAGATCGCCCGCTGCTACGACGCGCTGGCCGGGATTCAGTCCGCTCCCGTGGTCGAGCTGAACCGGGCCGTCGCCCACGGTTACGCGTACGGGCCGGGGGCGGGGCTGGCGCTGCTGGGCCGGGCGCGGGAGGGCGGCGCGCTGGACGGCCACCCGCTCGCCCTCGCCGCCGAGGCAGACCTGACCGCCCGCCAGGGTGACCGGGATCGTGCCGCCGCCCTGTTCCGCCAGGCGGCGACCGCCGCCCACACCGAATCCGAACGCCGCGCCCTGCTCGACCGCGCCGCCGAGACCGCACGACAGGAGTGGGGATCATGATCAGTGCTGAGGCCGAGACGTTGCTCGCCTTCCACGGCAACCAGCGGCGACACGTCCTGGGCATTCTGGAGGGTCTGAGCGAGGCGGACCTGCGGCGTCCCGTGCTGCCGTCCGGCTGGAACTGCCTGGGTCTGGTACGGCATCTCGCCCTGGACGTCGAGCGGCACTGGTTCCGCGCCGTGGTCGCCGGCGAGCGGGCGGTGATCGACGACCTGGACCGGGCCGGTGACTCCTGGCAGGTCGGCCCGGAGGAGTCCGCCGCGTCGATCCTGGCCGACTACCGGCGCCAGATCGGGGCCGCCGACGCCGTCATCGCCTCCACCCCGCTGGACGCGGCGCCCGCCTGGTGGCCCAGCCGGTTCGGCGAGTGGCGGATGCACACGATGCGGGAGGTCATGCTGCACGTCATCACCGAGACCGCCTGTCATGCCGGCCACCTCGACGCGGCCCGCGAGCTGCTCGACGGCCGGAGGTGGCTGGTCCTGGCGTGAAGCGTCGAGGCCGCTGCGAGGCCGGGCCGCCGGTGGCGGGGCGCGGAGATCGGCAGGTGGCCGGGCTGTCGATAGATATCAGCATTTAGCGGTAGAGAGCCGCTACCGTGCCTCCATGTTGGAGACGCATGAGCGATTCGTGACCTCCGGGCCGTTGCGGATCTGGACGGAACGGGTCGGAGATCCCGGACGTCCCGCCGTGTTGATGATCATGGGGTCGGCCGCTCAGGGTGTCAGTTGCCCCGACGCGCTCGTCGGCCGGCTGGTCGAGCGCGGGGTCCAGGTGATCCGGTTCGATCATCGGGACACCGGCCGGTCCAGTGTCGTCGACTTCGACGCTCATCCGTACACGATCGGAGACATGGCCGGCGACTGCCTGGCCGTGCTGGACGGCTATGAGCTGAGCTCCGCTCATGTGGCCGGGGCCTCCTTGGGCGGCATGATCGCGCAGTGGCTGGGGGTGCACGCGCCGGACCGGGTCCGGTCGCTGACGGTGATGTCCAGCTCGCCGATGGGGCACGACCCGAGTGCGGCGTGGGCACGGGCACAGGCGGGGGAGCCGGCCGACCCGGACGATCTGCCGCCGCCGGCGCCGGAGTTCCTCGCACACCTGGCCGCCGGCCTGCCGCCGTCCGTGGAGTGCGACGTGGCGCTGTTCCGGATCTTCAACGGGCCGGTACGGCCGTTCGACGAGGCGGCCGCCCGGACGATGCTGGAACTGGCCCTGTCGCGAGCCGTCGACCCGGCGGCCGCGGCCAACCACCACCGGGCCGCGTGGATGGAAGAGCCTGGCCTGCTCGCCCCGCTGTCGTCGATCACCGCGCCGACGTCGATCGTGCACGGCGACCAGGATCCGGTCCACCCGCTCGCCCACGCGAGGCGCGTATACGGAGCGTGTGCCGAAGATATTCCAGCGCTGGTTACGCTCTCGGCAATCCAGTCATCCGTGACGACCGGCCCGTTCGCCGGTGGCGGTGGCCGGGCCGAGCCAGGAAGCGGGTGTTGCGGATGGCCGGCGCGCGGTCGTGGATCAGCGCCCACGTCTTCTACGACGGTGACCTCGACCTCGTCATCACCGACCTGCTGGCCACCGTACAGAGCCGGCTCGACCACGCCGCGGCCGGCCGGGGCCTGTTCTTCCTGCGCTACTGGGAGGGTGGGCCGCACCTGCGGGTCCGGGTCCTGGCCGGGCCGGGACGCGCGGACGACGTACGGCGGATCCTGTCTGGCGCCATCGCGGACTCGCTCAACCGCCTGCCCGCACCCGTCCGGGTGACCCAGGAGGACTACGACCGCTACGCGCCGTCGATGGCGGCGCTGGAGCGGCTGCGATCGTACGAGCGCCACCGCCGGCCCCCGAACTCATTCGCCTTCATCCCGTACCGTCCGGAAACCGATAAATACGGCACGGGCGCGGCCCTGCACGCCGTCGAGGACCACTTCGTCCGGTGCAGCACGGCGGTCCGCCGGCTGCTGGCGACAGGCCCCACCGGTGACCGGCGCACCACGGCCGCGTTCGCCGTGCTCGCCCTGAACCGGTGGATCGCCTCGCGCGGCACCGGCCTGCCGGAGCAGGAGACGCCCCCGTGGCCGCCCGGCGGGCAGGCCGAGTACGAGCGTCGCCGTCCCGCCCTGCGCGCCATCGCCGAACGGACGCGTGCGCTGGCCGCGAACCCGCCCGGGGAGCCATCCGGGTTCGCCGGCGCCCTCGCGGCCTCCGCCTCCGCGCTGGCCGGCCGGATCGAGGAGGCCGAAGCCGGGCTCGTTCTGGACATGTGCGCCCACCTGACCTGCAACCGGCTCGGCGTGAGCCTGGACGAGGAGTTCCACCTTCGCGACTGGGCCGCCAGGACGTTCGCCGAACTCGCCAGGGAGGAGGCCCTCGCATGACGACCGGCCGGCACAGCGTGCATCTCCACCACCACGGCGACGCCACCGACCGCCTGCTGCTGGACGCTGTACGTCCGGTCATGACCTAGCTGGCGGAGCGCGGTCATCGGCTCCCTCGTGGCCGCACGGGCGCAGACCAGGTTCCCCGTCGGCGGCGTCCCCCTGCCCAGGGCGGGTGAGGAGGAGAGCCGGTTCCTGCTGCGGCTCGCGGAATGGCGGCGCGCCGAGGGGATCCCGCGCCGGTGCTTCTTCCGTACCCGTCCCGATCAGGAACGCGCGGACGAACGGGCGGCCACGTCCCCGGCGTCGTGGACCCAGACCCAGGAGAAGTGGCACAAACCCATGTATCTCGACTCCGGCAGCCGGCTGCCGGTGCGCGGGTTCGCCGCGGCCCTGCGCCGGCCCGGCACCGCGCTGGTGACCTTCGAGGAGGCGCTCCCCGACCCGTTCGCCGCGCAGAGCGCCGATCACCACGTCGCCGAGCCGGTCCTGGACGTCACCGCCGGTTCGCCGCCCTGAGCCGGTCGTCCAGCGTCGCCATGCCCTCGTCGTGCCCGATCGAGCGGAACAGCTCGCGCGCCTCCTCCCACACGGCCCCGGCCCTGCGGCGGTCTCCGCCGGCGGCGTGGGCGTCGCCGAGGGAGCGCAGCGTGCGCGCCAGATAGGGGATGGAGCCGCGGGTCCGCCACACCTGGACCGAGCGTTCGAGGGTGGCGATGGCGCCGCACACGTTCCCTTCGGCCAGGTCGAGCTGCCCGAGCACGCAGAGCGAGTCGGCGAGGTAGTGGCCGAAGTTGCCGGTCTCGCTGTTGGCCAGCGTGAGCTCCGCGGTCGCCCTGGCCTGCGGGTCTCCGATCGCGGCGAGCAGCTTGGCGAGGTAGAGCAGCGAGAACGTCTCCAGATAGCGGTAGTTCAGCCGGCGCGCCATGGCCAGGGAGCGCTCCAGCAGCTCCCTGCCGCCCTCGACGTCGCCGCAGAACGCCTTCGCCGCGCCGAGGAACTGCGTGACCGTCGTGGCGTAGTGCGGGTTGCCCAGCGCCTCGGCGACCTTCGCCGCCTGCTCCAGGACCACGTGCGCCGCCTGCGGGTCGTCCTCGCCGTGGATGATCGCCATCACGTGGTACGCCCGCGCCTGGCCGCCCAGATAGCCGGCGTCGGCGGCCATCCGCAGGGCGCGCCCGGCCAGCGCGAGCGCCTCCGCGCCGCCGTTCCCGTCGGCCGTCATGCTCCACGCCAGGGTCGCCAGGGCGTCGGCCATGCCGACCGGGTCGTTCAGCTGGGTGAACAGGTCGAGCAGCAGCGTGGCGTCGGCCCGCATCCGCCGCATCGCCGGACCGGGGCCCGCCGGCGAGCTCCAGGTGGTGACCTCCAGCAGGCCGCGCATGAGCACGGCCTCGCCGCGCTGGTCTCCGGTGCGCCGGCAGAGTGCCAGTGCCTGCTCGTGCATGCGCTGCCAGCCGTCGTACAGGCCGCGTACGTTCAGGTACGTCTCGGTGGAGCCGGCGAGGTCCCAGGCGAAGTCGGTCAGGCCCGCCTCGCACGCCTGTGCGACCGCCGTCATCAGCGCGGCGTGCTCGGCGCCGAACCAGGCCATCGGATCGGCCAGCAGCGGCCCGGCGACCTCGGCGGGCAGCCGCCAGCGCGGCGCGGGGCCGTGCATGAGCGCGTAACAGGGGCCGGGAACGTGCTCCGCGGCGGTCTCCGCCAGCGCCAGCCACGCGCCCAGGGCCCGCCGGAGCGCGGCCAGGCGCTCGGCTTCGCTGTCCTCGCGTTGCGCCCGCTCGCGCGCGTACAACCGGATCAGGTCGTGGAAGCGGTAGCGGAGCCCGCCGGTCTCGTCCGGGCCGGTGAGGGTGAGCAGGTGGGCGTCGACCAGGGCCTCGATCTCGCGTTCCGCCTGCCGTACCGGCACGTCGAGGAGGGCCGCCACCGTCCAGGAGGCGAAGTCGGGCGCGTCGAGCAGGCCCGCCAGCCGGAAGGCGCGCTGCGCGCCCGGCGGAAGCGTCTGGTAGCTCATCTCGAAACCCGCCCGGATGTCGAGGTCGCCCGCGACGAGCTCGTCCAGCCGGTGCCGTTCCTCGCCCAGGACACCGGCGAGCCGGGCCAGGCTCCACTGCCTCCTGCCGAGCAGCCTGGCCGCCGAGATGCGCACCGCCAGCGGGACCCGGCCGCACAGCCGGGTGATCTCCAGGGCCGCGTCCGGGTCGTCCTGGACGCGTTCGTCACCGACGATCCGGCCCAGCAGGGCCATGGCCTGCGCCGACGGCAGGACGTCGAGCTCCAGCAGGCTCGCCCCTTCGAGACCGACCAGCCGGACCCGCCCGGTGAGCAGCACGGCCGTGCCGGGGGCTCCGGGCAGGAGCGGCCGCACCTGCTCCTCACCGGCGACGTTGTCGAGCAGGACGAGGATCCTGCGCCCGGCCAGGCTGCTCCGGTAGAGCGCCACTCGGTCTTCCAGGGAGTCGGGGATGGAGGTGGTGCTGACGCCCAGGGCGAACAGGAACCGGCTCAGCACGTCCTCGGGACGGGCGGGATCGGCGGAGGCGCCGCGTAGGTCGGCGTAGAGCTGGCCGTGCGGGAACCGGCCCATGATCCGGTGCGCCACGTGCACCGCCAGCGTGGTCTTGCCCAGACCTCCCAGCCCCGCGATGCTGGCCATGACGACGGTGCCCGGCCGTGGCCTGGTGAGGGCCGCGGTCAGCTCGGCCACCTCGCGGTCCCTGCCCGTGAAGTCCGCGATGTCCGGGGGCAACTCGGCGGGGACGGGCACCGCCGGCAGGTCGTCCGTCGGGCGCGCGGCGAGGTAGCGGTGATCCGGCTTCGCCGTCCGGCGCCCGGCGGGGGAGCCCGTGACCGTCACCGCGGCGCGGGGCACGAGGTCGAGCGAGGGGTCCTGGGTGAGGATCCGCTGGTGCAGGTCGTGCAGCTCCTCGACGGGATCCAGGCCGGTCTCCGCGATCAGCGTCCTGCGGGCGCGCGCGTACTCGGCGAGCGCGTCCGCCCGCCGGCCGCACCGATACAGCGCCAGCATCAGCTGCGCACGCAGCCGCTCCCGCAGCGGGTACGCGTCGATGAGCGCGGTCAGCTCGCCCAGCAGCTCGGCGTGGCGTCCCAGCCGCAGGTCCACGGCGATCCGCGACTGCAGCGCCGACAGGCGGACCTCGTCCAGCCGCGCCGCCTCCGAGGCCAGCATCGGGACGTCGGTCAGACCGGCGAACGCGGGCCCGCGCCACAGCTCCAGCGCCTCGCGCAGGCGGTGGGTCGCCTGCTCCGGCTCACCGGCGTCCTCCGCCGCCCGCCCGGAACCGGCCAGCGCCTCGAACCGCGCCGCGTCCAGCTCGTCCCGGACCGGCGGCACCAGATAGCCGGAGCCCTGCCGCACGATGCGCGCCGGATCACCCAGCCGCCGCCGCAGCCGGTGCACGTACGTCTGCACGTTCTTGGTGGCGCTCCGCGGCGGGTCGTCCCCCCACAGCGCCCCGGCCAGCTGATCCTCGGACACGATCGTCCCGGCCCGGCACAGCAGCACCGCCAGCAGCACCCGCGCCTTGGGCGTGCCGAGATCGAGCGGCTCGCTCTCGCGCCATACGGTCAGGGGACCCAGTATTCCGAATTCCATCGCGCTCCCTCGGCTGGAGGCACTGTAAGACGCGGGCGGTCCGTTTGGGTGATCTTCACGGTGAAGAAACGATTGCAAACTTCTTTCACTCCGGGTCTACCCCGCCAGTCAGCTCACACCGCGTCCGTCGCTCGACGACGGTCATCATCATGAAAATCACGAAATACACCCATGCCTGCGTACGGCTGGAGCACGAGGGCCGGGTCCTGGTCATCGACCCCGGGACCTGGAGTGAGCCGAGCGCGCTGACCGGTGCGGACGCCGTGCTGGTCACCCACGAGCACACCGACCACGCCGACGTGCTGCGGCTCCTGGGCGCCGGCGTCGAGGTGTATGCTCCGCTCGGCGCCGAGCTGGCGCTGCCGTACACCGCCGTGCGGGTCGGTGAAACGTTCACGTCGGCCGGTTTCCGGGTGCGGGCGGCCGGCGGACGGCATGCGCCGATCTACGGCGGCCGGCCTGACTGCGCGAACCTCGGCTATCTCGTGGACGGCACGCTCTACCACCCCGGGGACTCCCTGCACGTCCCCGCCGAGCCCGTGGAGACGCTGCTGGTCCCCCTGCAGGCCTCATGGCTGAAAACCGCCGAGGTGATCGACTTCGTGCGCGCGGTCGCCCCCGAGCGAGCCTTCGGCATCCACGACGGGCAGATCAACGAACGCGGCCTGGCCAGCGTGAACGGCTGGCTGGGCCAGGAGACCCGGCACCGCTATCGGTGGCTGGCCCCGCTGGAGAACGGTTGACGCCGCAGGCGGGAGAGCATGGTCTCGGCGGGCCGGTCGAGCACCTGTTCCAGGTCGGGTGTCTGCTTCTCCAGGGCGCCCGCTCTCACCTGCGCGTTGATCCAGCTCATGGGGCCGGGGGTGGCGTCCGGCACCTCGCGGTACGGCACGCCGAGCGCCTCGGCCACCTCCGGGTGACTCCACAGCGGCCTGGTGAAGTCGTAGGCCCGGCCCAGAGGTCCCTCGCCGGTCAGGACGTTGGCCGCCGACCCCGTCCCCGATCTACTCCTGGTGCGCCATCTGGCGGAGGACGCAGCCTGCCTATGATCATCTTCCAGGGCGGGCTCGTGCGGGGCGGCGCCCTCACCGGGATCAAGGGGTGATCATGACGGCGGAGCGTCACAGCGGAGCCAGGCACGTGCTCGCCCGGCTGCTCCAAGCCGGGAACGGCGTGCTGAGGTGTGAGCCCGCCTGGGTCGCCCGCGACTTCCTTCCGCCGGGCCGGCGGCTCGGCCTGCCCGAGCACGCCTACGACGTGGGGGAGCGCGGCGGGATTTGCGAGCGGTGGCTCGCCTCGACGACGAAGGCCGACAACCGCGTCGGCCCGCCGGACGAGGGGCTCAGCCACGTCGTGGGGGAGCACGGCGAACGGCTCCTGCTGCGCGACGCCGTGGCCGCCGACCCCGTCGCGATCCTCGGCGCGGCGTACGCCGCCACGCATCCCGCCGGGCTCGGCCGGCTGGCGAAGATCTTCGACTACGCCTACCGGCTGCCGTACCACATCCATCCGCCCCAGGAGTTCGCGTCCCTGGTCGGCCGGAACGCCAAGGACGAGTCGTACCACTTCCTGCCGGGCGCCGACCTGGGCGCGCATCCGGAGACGTTCTTCGGCGTGCACCCGTGGATCACGGAGCGGGCCGCGTACGACGTGCTGCTGCCCTACCTCGTCGACTGGGACAGCGACCTGATCCTCCGGCACGCCCGCGCGGAGCTCCAGGTCCCCGGGGAGGGCTTCCACGTGCCGTCCGGCGTGCTGCACGCGCCCGGCACCGCCCTCACCCTCGAACTGCAGGAGGACTCCGACGTCTCGGCGATGTTCCAGGCGCTGAACGCCGGCCGGATCGTCTCCAAGGACCTGCTGTTCAAGGACGTGCGCCCGCGCGACCGCGCCGAGCACGGCGAGCGGTTCCCGCTCGGCTTCGTGGACTGGGAGGTCAACGGCGACCCCTGGTTCTACGAGAACCGCCACCTGCGCCCGCTGCCGGTGACCGGCGCGGACGGCGACGGCGAGGAGACCTGGGTCTTCTACAACACCGGCAAGTACGCGGGCAAACGCCTCGTCGTCCCGCCCGGCGGGGTGCACCGGCTGCGCGAACCCGGCGTCTACAGCGTGTTCGCCTGGACGGGGACGGGCACGTACGCGGGGCACGAGGTGCGCGGTGGCGAGCCGGGGCTGGACGAACTGGTGGTGACCTTCGACGCGGCGACCCGGGAGCACGAGGTCGTCAACACCGGCGGCACGGACCTCATGGTGTTCCTGTTCTTCGGGCCCGGCCTGCACACCGAGACGCCCTCCATCGCGGGCCGCGGCGTGACGGGGCCGGATCAGGCGACGGCGCCGATCCGGTACAACCCGGGCCCGCCGGCGAAGAAGTAGTCCTTGGTCCTGTCGCCGTCGATGGCGACGGCGCCCAGGTAGTCGTCCACGTCGAGGGTGTCCTCCTCCCAGAGGTAGAGGACGGCGTTCGGGGCGACGCACTTGTCGACCTCGGCGCGCTCGTTCACGGCGATCGACACGTAGTCCGCGGTCACCGGCCAGACCCGCACGCCGGTGCTGGTGTTGATGTACACCTCGTCGTGCCCGTTCTCGGTGATCTCCAGGGCCCGCAGCCCGTCGAGGAACACGTCCCCGCCACAGGTCATCGCGGAGGCGGTCCGGCCGGCGAGGGCCGCCGAGGTCCCGGAGACGGTGAGGCACGCGGCCGCCGTGCCGACGGCCCCGAGTCGCGAGAGTTTCCGCCAGGTGCGCATGCCGGTTTCCCTTCTGCCGTTCGCTGAAGTCTCCGATCGAACACGACGACGTCTTCATCCGGGCTTCCGCGCCATTTCACCGCAGGCCAGAAGGGTGGCCTGCGGGGTGGTCCCGCTGGAAGGGCGGCGCCCGCTTCTGTCGGTGGCGGGTGACATGATCCGGCCATGACATCCTTCGCCCCACCGCCGGGCACCGCGGCCTGGCGGCACCTCGGCGTGCGCACCGGCTTCGAGGTCGTCCGCTTCCACGCCACGCCCGGCGGGCACCGCGTCGAGGGCTGCACGACCGCGGTCGAGGAGGGCGAGGCCTGGATCGTCGACTACGTGATCGACCTCGGCCCGGGCTGGGTCACGCGCTCGGCCCGGCTGACGAGCCGTTCCGCCCGGAGCGAGCGCCACATCGTCCTGGAGAGCGACGGCGCCGGGCACTGGCGGCTGGACGGGGCGCCGGCGCCCTGGCTGGACGGGTGCCTCGACGTCGACCTGGAGTCCTCGGCCCTCACCAACGCGTTCCCCGTGCACCGGCTCCACCTCGGCGTGGGCGCCGCCGCGCCGGCTCCCGCGGCCTTCGTCCGGGCCGCCGACCTGGCCGTCGAACGGCTGGAGCAGCACTATGCCCGCCTGCCCGACGACGACGGGCGGCAGCGATACGACTACGCCGCGCCGGTCTTCGACGTCGCCTGCCGCCTGACGTACGACGAGTCCGGCCTCGTCCTCGACTACCCCGGCCTGGCCGTCAGAGCCGCCTGAACCGCCGCGTGCCTTTCGGCGAGTCGTGTCAGCCCGGAAGCCGCAGCCTGCAACTGCCCTCGACGCACAGCTCGGTGGTCGTCGTTCGAGGGTCCGGCGCCTTGATCGTCACCTTGCCGCCCCACCGGCTGTAGCGGGGTGTCGACGTGGACGGTCCCGCCCGCCAGTTCGTCCACGCCGCCGGCGAACGTGAACGTGCTCCGCACCCTGCTGACCAGGCCCGCCCGGGTCAGCGTGCGGGTGCAGGCGAGCTCGGCGGGATTGATCAGCTGCTCGTCGTACCCGAGCATCTCGGTGTGCCAGAGGTGCGACCGGTGCGAATCCTTCCACCAGGTCTTGCCCTTGTTCAGCTGCCTCCCGATGAGACCGCCGGACCGATACCCGGTGCCGCCGATGTCGTGATTGAAGCCGATCGCCCGTTCGCGCCCGTGCTCACCCCCTTGTGGTGGTGACGCCCAGGGCCAGGACGCCACCCTTGGCATCGAGCTCGAACACCCCTTCACGCCGGCGTTCACCTCGTTCAGTGGAGCCCTCCAGCAGGGCGCCGCAGACCACCAAGGCCGTGATCGTCCTCCTCATGATGGTGATCCTGCCCTGAGGTGATCACGCAGGGAACACGCTCCGGACGCGACCCTCAGAAGACGACCAACCAGGGCGGCGTCCCCTGGCGTGACTGCGCGAGTGGGACATCGGCACGCTTGGGTCATGCGGGTGGCGGGGAATCGGGCTGTTCGGTCGCGTGGGCAAGACGGAGACGCTGGTGGAGGTCGTGAGCGTGGCGAAGGTGGGCTCGTGCCGTCGTGTGGTCGCCGGCGATCCGGGCCAGGCGAGCGAGTTCGCTGTGGGCGTCGGCTTGTCCTTGCACATGACTGATCTGGCCGGCGAGGAAGAGCGCGGCGGTGGCGTGATGAATCGCGGCGGCCATGTTTCCGAGTCCGCGATGGGCGACGGCCAGGTTGTGGTGGGTGTCGGCCCGGTTCATGAGATCTCCCAGGTCCTCGAACAGAGCAAGGGCTTGGTCTAGATGGGCTTGCGCATCGTGGTGATGGCCCAGGTGCTCGTCCAGCATCCCGAGTTGCCGGTGGCAGATGCCGATGCCGCGACGTTGGCCGACCTGCTCGAACAGGCTCTTTGACCGGGACAGGTGTTCGCGGGCCGTGGTGAAGTTGCCTTCCAGCCGGTCGAGAATGCCGAGATTGGAAAAGGCGAATGCCTGCTCCACAAGGTTGTCGCCCGAGAGGGCGAGGGTAAGACAGAAAGTGGCGTGCACCCGGGCTTCGGCCAGGTTGCCCAGCCACTTGTGGACGTTGCAGAGCTCGTGGCGGATGATCACTTGGCCGACTCGGTTGCCGAGCTGGGCGTACAGCTTCAGAGAGGTCTGAAAGTGCATGAGCGCGGTGAGGTAGCGGCCGGTGCGCATGTCGACCAGACCAAGGCCTTGGTGCATAGCAGCCTGACCAAGTGCGTCATCGGTCTGTTCGGCCAGCTTCAGCGCCTCTCCGTTCAGTTCGACGATCTCAGAGTAGAAGCCGCGCATCCGCTGATAGGACTCCAGGTTGTAAGCCAGCCGCCACGCATAGGGCGAGCGTTCGGACAGGCTGTGGCGAGCGACGGCGAGAAGGTCCGCGTGCTGTTGGTCGAGCCATCGCAGCACGGCCACGTCTGATTCGTGCCGGGGAAGGGGCAGGTGGGGATCCTCTTTGTCCGAATCCAGATAGGTAACGGTTTCGCTCGAGTCGAGCAAGAGAACCGAGCCGTCGACGATGCCGTTCACGTACCGGAAAAGCCGTTGAAAGGCGCCGGCCAGTTGTCGGGTGCTGTCGTGCTTGCCGGATTCGATCAGAGCAGCGGCACGTACGGCGTCGTGCATGCGATAGCCGACGCCGCTGCGGTTGTCCGCGATGAGCAGACCGCGCTGGTAGAGGGTGGCGAGCTGTTCGGTGGCCTGGTCGAGTGGCTGATCGGCGAGGACGGCGGCGATGGGGGAGCTGATCAGCGAGCCGGGGTAGCGAGCGACGCGACGAAGCACCAGTCGCGCGGGTTTGGCCAGGGCGGCGAAGGAACGGGCGAATGCGGCGGCGGTCTCGTCACTGATCGTCTCGCCCGGGGCGGCGGGGATGCTGAGAGCCGGGTTGGCCGCCTTCAAGTCGCTCATCTGACGGATGGCGAGCGGAAGCCGGAACGTCGCGGCGATCGCGGCGACGGCTTCGGGGTCGTGCAGACCGGCCCGTCGCAAGACGGCACCGGCCAGTTGGGCGGCCTGGCTTCGAGTGAAGGGTTGCAAGGTGACGCCGCGATCGGGGTCGAGACCGATCAACACATGGCGGGTGGTGATCAATATCGCCGATTCCTCAGCTGCGGGCAAGAGCGGACGGATCTGTTCGGCAGTGTCGGCGTCGTCCAGGACGATCAGCATCTTCCTGCCTGCGGTGGCGGCGCGCCAGGTGCGGCTGAGCGCGGTCACGCTGGTGGTGTGCGGATCGGGCGGTACATTGAGGGCGTTGAGCAGGGTGCGTAGCGCCGAGGCGGTGGTCACCCGGGATTCGGTCGCGGCGTAGGTCCGCAACCCCAGCCAGACCACTCCGTCGGGGTAGCGTGCGGTCAGTGCGCGAGCGGCACGGATGGCCAGTTCGGTTTTCCCGGTCCCGGGCATACCGGTGATGATCATCACAAGAGGTCCAGGCGCGGGGGACGTCAAACGGCGCAACTCCTTGCTGCGGCCGACGAAGACCCGGGTGCCGGACGGGACCTGCAGTGCCGAAGTGGCCTGCGGGTCTTCCGTCCCGAGCGCCGCCGGATACCCTGGATCACCGTTCGGCAGGGCGATCAGCGTGCCGGCGCTCACCATGCTGGTCATCAGGACCAGCCCCCCGAACAACCACCAGTTCCATGTCATGGTGAGCAGATTGGTGAGCCCTCCCGCCACTACGCCGGCCATCGGGCCCAAAGCCACGATGATGAGGCGCCCTCGCCGCTGATCCCGTAATCCACCTGCCATCGGATCACCTCATGTCGCTGTCGACCGGGTCGACGGTCTCGGCAGTCGCACGCAGTTCCCGTAGGTCGGGGATGTGTTAGAGCGTGCCCGGGTCGATGCTGAGTAGTCTCGCGGCTCGGAGTGATGAAGGTTTCCGCGAGAGGGCACCACCGCATCGACGAGGCCGACGTGGCGGGACCTCAGCCCGAGCTGCTGCGGGCGCAGGTCGCTCTCGAAGGACACCCAGCGCTTGCCCGCCGTCAGGAGGGGCGTGGGTTTGCGCGCGTGGCCCTGGCGCCGACGCAGATGGACCGGTCAGCGATCTTCACGCCGCGACGGGGCACCAGTTGGCGCTGGACGGCGCTCGCCGCGTCGATCGTCTCCGCTGGGTCGGCACGGGCGCACGCGGACGGGAAGCGGTGAGGGAGCCCCGGCGGGCGGTCAAGGGGTGGGGTGCGTCACTATGTTTACGTAAACATCGCGAATCTCGGCCCCTGGAGATCGACACTCATGGCAGATCGCCCGTTCCGCTGGCTCCGCCGGCCCGCCGCCTCCCCCCACGGACTGAGCTACGGCGCGGACTACAACCCCGAGCAATGGCCACCGCACGTCTGGCGCCAGGACGTCGAGGCGATGCGCCGGGCGGGGGTGACCATCGTGTCGCTGGCGATCTTCTCCTGGGCGCGGCTGCAGCCCGCCGCCGGCCGGTGGACGTTCGAGTGGCTGGACGAGGTCATGGACCTGCTGCACGAGGGCGGTATCGCGGTCGATCTGGCCACCGCCACCGCGTCGCCGCCCCCGTGGCTGACGGCCGCGTACCCGGAGATCCTGCCCGTCGACCACGAGGGCCGCACCCTGTGGCCGGGCGGGCGCCAGCACTGGCGCCCCACCTCGCCGATCTTCCGCGAGCACGCGCTGCGCCTGGTCCGGGCCATGGCGGAACGGTACGGCGACCACCCGGCCCTGGCCGCCTGGCACATCTCCAACGAGCTGGGCTGCCACAACGCCCACGACTACTCCGACGACGCCGCCGCGGCCTTCCGCGCCTGGCTGCGCGCTCGTTACGGCACCGTCGACGAGTTGAACCGGGCCTGGGCGACCTCGTTCTGGTCGCAGCAGTACGGCGACTGGAATGAGATCCTGCCGCCCCGCCTGGCAGCCTCCTTCCCCAACCCCGCCCAGCAGCTCGACTTCCGGCGCTTCTCCTCCGACGCGCTCAAGGAGCACCTGCGCGCCGAACGCGACCTGCTGGCCGAGCTGACCCCCGGCATCCCGGTGACCTCCAACTTCATGGTCATGGGCGAGACCAGGAACATGAACTACGCCGACTGGGCCGGCGAGATCGACTTCGTCTCCAACGACCACTACCTGCTGACCGGCGCGCAGGCCCGCGACGAGCTGTCGTTCTCGGCGAACCTGACCGGCAACCTGGCGGGCGGCCGGCCCTGGTTCCTGATGGAGCACTCGACCAGCGCCGTCAACTGGCAGCCGGTCAACCTGGCCAAACCGCCCGGTGGCCTGGCCCGTGACTCGCTCACGCACGTCGCCCACGGCGCCGACGCCGTCTGCTTCTTCCAGTGGCGGCAGTCGGCAGGCGGCGCCGAGAAGTACCACTCGGCGATGCTTCCGCACGCCGGCACCGACAGCGAGGTGTTCAGGGACGTCACCGACCTCGGGACGACCCTCCGGGCGCTCGCGCCCGTCGCCGGCACCCGTCGCCGCACCGCCCAGGCGGCCATCGCCTTCGACTGGGACTCCTGGTGGGCCGCCGAACTCGACTCCCACCCCACCTCGCTGCTGCGCTACCGCCAGGAGGCGCTCGACTGGTACTCGGCGCTCACCGCGGCCGGCATCCGCGTGGACGTCATCCCGGCCGGCGCCTCGTTCGACCCGTACGCGCTGCTCGTGGCTCCGATCCTGCACGTGGTCCCGCAGGATCTCGCCGACCGCCTGACGGGTTACGCCACCGCCGGCGGTCACCTGGTCACCACGTACTTCTCCGGCATCGTGAACGAGCACGACCAGGTCTGGCTCGGCGGCTACCCCGGCGCCCTGCGTGACCTGCTCGGCATCCGCATAGAGGAGTTCGCGCCCCTTCTGGACGGTGAGCGGGTGGAGCTGGACCTCGGCGTGACCGGCACGCTGTGGACCGACCGCGTCGACGTCACCGACGAGGACGTGGAGATCGTCGCCCGGTACACGACCGGCCTCCAGGCGGGGCGCGCCGCCGTCACCAGACGCCGCACCGGCGCCGGCTCGGCCGCCTACGTCTCCACCCGCCTCGGCCCCGACGGCCTCGCCCCCGTGCTCGGCCGCCTCCTGGAGTCCGCCGGCGTGACCGGCGAACTCCCGGCCGCCCTGGCGGGCTCGGTGGAACTGGCCATCCGCACCGGCCCCGACGCCGACTACTGGTTCCTGATCAACCGGACGGACGACGACGTCACCGTGGACGGGGTGGCGGGGGAGCCGATCCAGGCACCCTCGCTGGCCAAGGGCCTCACCCTGGGACCTCGCCAGGTCTGCGTCCTGCGCCGCCCGTCCCCCCAGAACGGGTGACCGCGGTCGATGGCGGGGTCAGCCGTGGTAGTCGCGGATCTCCCAGTAGCGGGAGGGATGGCCGTCGCAGGTGTACTGGACGGCTTCCAGGTTGTTCGCGGTGCTCACGCCCCCGGCGATGGTCAGGCACTTGGCGGTCCGCGCGTTGCGAAACTCGATGTACTGGGCGGTGCCGTGACCGAGCGCCCAGTACCGCGAGGGATGCGCGTCGCAGGTGTACTGCAGGGCGACGACGTTGTTCTCGGTGCTGACGCCGCCGGCGATGGTCAGGCACTTGCCGGTCTGACGGTTCTTGACCTGCAAGTACGCGCTGGAATAGCCCCAGATGTCCCACCGGCGGGAGGGGTGGCTGTCGCAGGTGTACTGGACGGCGTGGACGTTGTTGCCGGTGCTGACGCCGCCGGCGATGGTCAGGCACTTGCCGGTCTGACGGTTCACCAGCTGGACGTTCGACGCGGCCCAGACAGCGGTCCCGTACGACCGAGTGGCCGATGCGGTGGCCGATGCGGTGGCCGATGCGGGGGCCGACGCCGGAGCGACGGTGGCGGTGCCGGTGACAGCGCCGGAGACCGTGCCTGCTGCGAGCAGGGGTGCGATGACGGCTGCCGCCCTGCGGGCGGCCGCGTGCAGAGTAGGTGACTTCATGGACACAGCGTGTTGTCGCGTGGGCACTCCCCGCCTGAGTAGCCGGTACTCAACCGCGGGTGTGGGCGACGCGCCGCGCCACGGGTGATCGAGCCGAACGAGCGCCCGCGCGGGTACGTTCGTGCTGTCCGAGATCTTCAGCACCGGCGAGGACCTGTCATGCGCGCCGTCACCATCCGAGACCGCGCCGCGGGCGCGGCCGGGCTCTCCCTGACGGAGGAGCCCTACCCGCACGCCGCCGAGAACGACGTGATCGTACGGGTGCACGCCGCCGCGTTCACCCCCGGGGAGCTCGACTGGCCGGGGACGTGGACCGACCGCGCCGGCCGGGACCGCACGCCCAGCGTGATCGGGCACGAGGTGTCGGGCGTGGTCGCCGAGGTGGGATACGGGACCACGCTGCTGACCGTCGGCCAGCGGGTGTTCGGCTACACCGACCCGGCCCGCAACGGCACCCTGGCCGAGTACGTGGCCGCGGAGGCGCGCGACCTCGCGCCGCTGCCGTCAGGGATCGACCACACGGTGGCCGCCGCGCTGCCCATCTCGGGACTGACCGCGTGGGAGGGCCTGTTCGACCACGGGCGCCTGGTGAGCGGCCAGACCGTGCTCATCCACGGCGCGGCCGGAGCCGTCGGCTCGGTCGCCGTGCAACTCGCCCGGGAGGCGGGTGCGCGGGTCATCGGCACCGGGCGGGCCGCCGTCAAGGACACGGTGCTCGGGCTCGGCGCGGACGCCTTCCTGGATCTGCAGGCCGGCTCCCTGGAGGACGTGGGCCAGGTCGACCTGGTGCTCGACGTGATCGGCGGCGACATCATGAACCGCTCGGCCGCGCTGGTGCGCCCCGGCGGCACGCTGGTCACCGTCGCCGCGCCGCCCACGGTCCGGCCCGGCGACGGGCGGGCGATCTTCTTCGTCGTCGAGCACGACCGCGTCCGGCTCGCCGACCTGGCCATGCGGGTCCGCGACGGGCGGCTGCGGCTGCTCGTCGGCGACGTGGTGCCGCTGGCCGAGGCGCCCGCCGCGTTCACCCGGCCGGGCCCCGGCAAGACGATCATCCAGGTCAGGGAAGAGGCATAGCGAAAGCACGACGGCTCATCGCCAAAAGTTGAACCGGCTCCTGGTTAACCTCCTGACCACCCGGACAGCTGAACCAGGCGCCTCGCCTCCGCCCGCGTCCTCGCGGACGGCGGCCAGGCGCCCATGGCCGCGGTCCTGCCCGCCGGTCACGGGGCTGAAGCAGAACGGGAGGAGCCGTCATGATGCGAGTACAGCCAGTCTGTGCCCTTCTGGCCGCCGGAATGGTGGCTGCCACGGCCGCCTGCGGACCATCGGGGGAACGCGTGACCGACGAGCGGGCGGCCGGGGAGCGGGCCGTCGCCGGTCGTGCGCCGGTCGCGCTCGCCGCCCCGGTGACGGAGACGCCCCCCGGGGCAGAGACGCCCCTCACCACGGGGGCACCCACCGCCACGGGTACGCGGCCGCCTGAGGAAACGGTAAAAACGCTGCTGGAACAGTCGCTTCCCGGCGTCAAGGGCAAGACGTTCACATCGAAGACCGTGGCCTTCCCGCCCGGCGGGCGCTCGGTCCCGCACCGCCACGGCAACGCCTTCGTCTACGCCTACGTCGTCGAGGGCACGATGCGCAGCCAGCTCGGCGGCGAGCCCGTGGGCACGTACCGCCAAGGGGACTTCTGGGTCGAGGCGCCGGGCGCGCACCACGTGCTCACGGAGAACGCCAGTCAGTCGGAACCGGCGAAACTGGTGGCCGTCTACATCTCCAACACAGGAGAGAAGCTCAAGGTCGACGACTGAACCGGCCGCCTGGTACGGGGCCGGGAACCGATCGCCGAGCCGGCGTCATGGTCCGCGCGGCGCCGGAGATGGATCCCGGGCCGGACCTCGGCACGTCCCATTGGAGAGAGCAGCTGCCCCGGTTCCGTCCACCGCATCCGTCAGTGCCACCACGATCCTCTACTGACAGGAGGAAGAACCCCTGATGGACCCTGACGCCATCGCCCGCCGCGCGCGCCGGTACGGCTGGACCGTACAGTGCAGCGCCGACCCCGGAGTCGTCCTGCTCCGCCGTACCTGGCGGCTGGAGATCACCTTCGTCGGCAACGCCCCGTCGGTCGCACGCATCATGGGCTCGGAGAGCGACGCCGGCCGGCCCATCAACCTCCGCTCCATCAACGCCCTGATCCGCGCCAGACCCGACGAGATCGCCCAGCGCGCCGCGGAGGCGACCCTGGGCGAGCCCGTCGCCCGCACGGAGGACGCGGGCCCGTAACTGGGCCCGGCATTCCGGCGGTGGGGTCGCGGCCGGTGACGACGGTGTCACGGCCGCGGCGCCGCGAACACCGAGCCAGGCCCGCGCCCGGCTCGGCGGCTCGCAAGCTCAGGCATTGAGCTCGGAGCCGGCCGATCGCCAGTTGTGCGGGGCCTGTTTGAGCGTGTACGCCGCCTCCGGCAGATCGTCACGGACGCGGATCATCCACAGGGCCAGTTCGGTGGTGAGGGCGGCACGCACGTCTGCGAGCGCCGGATCGTCGTACCGGTCGTCCAGCTCGGCGGGGTCGGCGTCCAGGTCGTAGAGCTCGCCGGCGCCGCGTTCGTTCAGCAGCAGCTTCCACCGCCCCCGCCGGAGCATCACCGTCGTCCCCGACTGGGTGACGGTGTTGAGCTCGTCGAAGGTGCGGCCCTCGTACGGGAAGTGCAGCGGCGGTCGCTCACCGGGGTGGTAGGACAGCCCGCCGAAGCCGAGCTCGGCGTACGCACTGGCGAACTCGCCGGCCGGATACGGCTTCCCGGTGAGCAGGGGCCACAGGCTGCGGCCCTGGACGCCGGCCGGGATGCCGGCGCCGAGGGCGTCGCAGATCGTCGGAAGCAGGTCGGCGAGCGAGACGAAGGCCTCCGCGTCGACCGCCGCCCGCACGCCCGGCCCGGTGGCCGCGAACGGGATGCGCGTCAGGCACTCGGCCATGCCCGCGCCCTTGCGCTGGAGCCCGTAGTCGCCGGTGTAGTCGCCGTGGTCGGCGACGAAGAACACCAGCGTGTCCGCGTCCCGCCCGGTGGCACGCAGGTGGGCGAAGAACCGGCGGAGCTGGTCGTCGATGAGCCTGAGCATGCCGCAGTAGTTGGCGCGGTAGCGCCGCCACTCGGCGTCGTAGCCGGGCCGCTTCTCCTCCGTCAGCTCGCGCAGCCAGGTGTACATGCCGCCTTTGCGCGCGGCGCCTTCGGGTCCTGCCAGCCGCTCGGGCATCTCCTCCGGGTCGAACATGCTGAAGTACGGCTCCGGCACCTGGTACGGGTTGTGCGGCTCGGGAAAGGACAGCCAGGTGAAGAACGGCCGGTCGGCGGGAGTGCGGTCGATGGCGCCGATCGCTCCGTCGACGATCCGGTACGGAAACTGGCACTCCACCGGGAACGGCGTCGGCTCGTGCGCGACCGAGTGGTCGAGCTTCGTGAGCCACCGCTCGAAGCGTTCCTGATCGGGTGTGGCCGAGCTGTCCGGGCCGCGGTCGTGCCAGTACGGGGCGGCGAACGTGTCGAAGTCGGCGGCCTCGCGGTGGAAGTGCGTCTTGCCCGCCAGATGCAGCGCGTACCCGGCGTCTCGGAGCACGTCCACCAGGTCGGGCCCGCGCAGCACGTGCCGGGCGGCGCTGTTCTGCCGGACCCGGTGCGCGGACGGGTAGCGTCCGGTGAGCAGGCTGATCCGGGCGGGCACGCACAGCGGAGACGTGGTGTAGGCCCGCCGGAATCGCACGCCGGTCTCCATCAGCCCGTCGAGGAAGGGCATGGTGTCCAGCGGGAAGCCGCTCGCGGCCGTCCAGTCGGCACGCTGCTGGTCGGTCATGATGAGCACGATGTTCGGTCGGTTCACGGGTCGGGGCCTTCGCTAGCGTTGCGCGTACATCGGCTCGGTGTAGTCCGAGCGCGGTTTCCAGTTGGGGAAGGCGAAGTCGTCCAGGCTGACCTGCGCGCCCTTGGCCTTGGCCGCGGCGATCGCCGTGTCCCGCTGCGCCGCGCTGTCGCTGGACAGCTTGGTCAGCGCCGCGCGGACGTCCGTGACGTCGCCGGTGAGCGCGCCCTGGACGATGTCTCCGAGGTTGGGGGTGACCGGCTTCGACGCGATCTGCACCTGCTGGATGTCCGCGTTGCCGGCGATCGGCTCAGGGGCGAGGAAGACGCTCTCCTTGAACCAGGCGATCAGCTTCTTGTACGCGGGGTGCGCCTCCGACCGGTCGACGACGGAGATGTCCCGCGGCGGTTGTGACATGGTCCCGGCGACCTGGAGGGAGTATTCCTCGGTGGTGAAGTGGTCGCTCAGCAGCTTGCTCGCCACGGCGGCGTTCCTGCTGGTCGCCGACAACCAGTAGTCTCCCGCCTGCGGTGCGTGGTAGGTGGCCACGCCGCCGCCCGGCTCGGGGGTCAGGATGGGCCCCACGCCGAGCTTCTCGGCGAACTCGGGCGCCGCCTTCAGCGCCACGCCGGGGCACCACGGGCCGTCGAAGTAGTAGGCGGCGATCCCGGCGGTCCACCGGGCCCGTGCCACGTCGTCCAGCCAGGAGTTCGCGCCCGGCACGAGCACCTTGTCCTGGCGCAGCGAGACCAGGAACTCGATCACGTCGACGTACTCGTCGGCATGGAAGGCGTACTCGCCGTCGCCGTACCTGACTCCGCCGGCGCCGGCGAATCCGGCCGCCTGCGCCAGGTCGTTGACCTGCTCGCCCAGCCGGTTCGGCATGCCGATGTTCCACACCCAGCCGTACGACTGGCCGCCACCCGCGCTCTGCGCCTTCCTGGCCGCGGCCCGGAAGGCGTCGTACGTCCGCGGCGGCGCCTCCGGGTCCAGCCCGGCTCGCGTGACCAGCTCCTTGTTGAACCACGTCACCGCGGAGTAGGTCTGGTGGCTGAAGATGGGGAAGGCGTGGATCTTGCCGTCGAACGTGTGCAGTCCTTCGATGAGCGAGTCCCTGACCCTGGCTTCGGCCTCCGCGGTGAGCTCCAGCGGCTGCGACCATCCGGCGGCGACGAGCGCCGCGGCGGGCAGGGTGAGGCCGGCGTTGGTGCGCAGGTCCGGCAGCTGGCCGCTCTGCTTGGCCAGTTGCAGCGCCTGGCCCATCTTCGCGGGGTTGTAGTACGTGTACTGCACGGGAACGCCGCCAGGGCCCTTGGCGAACTCGGCGAAGATCTCCTTCTTCGTCGTCTGGAGCTGGTTCTGGTGATCCCACCAGGTCAGCCCCTTGCCGGCGGCGCCACCGCCGCCGCCTCCGCCGCCGCACGCGCTGGTCGCGGCCGCGGCTGTCAAAGCACCCGCCGCGGCGAGGAACCCTCGCCGAGTCATCGCGGTCATTCGGTCCTGCCTTCCACCACACGGCCCGCCGAAGGGTGTTGTGAAGAATGTTGCCGCGTGGCAAATTCATTCTTGCCACGCGGCATGCCACGCGGCAAGACTGTTCTTCAACAGAAATGTCGCCAGGAGGGCGAGCGAGTGTGGTGACCCAACGAGACGTGGCACGGCTGGCGGGAGTGTCCGTACGCACCGTGTCCAACGTCGTCAACAATTTCGCGTACGTGTCCGAGGAGACCCGCGCCCAGGTGCAGCGGGCCCTGGACGAGCTGGGCTACCGGCCCAACGTCGCGGCGCGCAGCCTCAACCGCGGGCGGTCCAACCTGCTGGCCCTCGTGCTGCCGCTGGACGTGCCGTACTTCACCGAACTGGCCGCCCACGTGGTGGACGTGGCGGAGGAACGCGGCTACACGGTGCTGATCGACCGCACGGAGGGGGTGGCGGAACGCGAGCGGCAGATCGTCATGCGACGCGACCGCTCGGCCCTCTTCGACGGGTTCATCTTCAGCCCGCTCGGCCTGAGCGCGGACGAGCTGCGCGACTGGGCGGGCAAGTGCCCCGCGGTGACGCTGGGCGAGGTGCGGGTGGACGGCGTGGACCACGTCGCGATCGACGACACCGACGCCGCCAGGAGCGCGACCGCGCACCTGGCCGCGCTGGGCCGGACCAGGATCGCCGCCATCGGGCTGGTGGACCGGCCGACGGGCAACACCGCGGCGCACCGGTCGGCCGGCTACCGCCAGGCGCTGGAGGAGGCGGGGCTGCCGGTGCTGCCCGAGCTCACCGTGCCGGTGCTGCGCTACCAGCGCCAGGACGGCCGGCAGGCCATGGAGCGGCTGCTCGACCTGGCGCAGCCGCCGGACGCGGTGTTCTGCTACAACGACCTGCTCGCGCTCGGCGCGATGCGGGCGGTGCTGGCCAGGGGGCTGCGCGTCCCGGAGGACGTGGCCGTCGCCGGGTTCGACGGCATCGAGGAGGGCCGGTTCGCCACCCCGCCGCTGACCACCATCGTGCCCGACAAGGTGAAGATCGCCGAGCTGGCCGTGAGCCGTCTGCTGGAGCGCGTCGAAGGCGGCCAGAGCCCGCCCGTCCAGCTGGAGGCGCCCTGGCGGCTGATGGTGGACGAGAGCACTGTGGGCATGAACGGATGACGGCCGCGATCCCCGCCGCGGCCCGTCCCCGCCGCGACCGCACCACCCTGTACATCTGGGCCTTCCTGACCCCGACCGTGCTGCTGTACGGCGCGTTCACGATCTACCCGATCGTGGGCAGCTATGTCTACTCGCTCACCGACTGGAACGGGTTCGACGCCAGCCCGTCGTTCATCGGCCTGGCCAACTACCGCGAAGTCCTGGCCGACCCGATGTTCTGGAGCTCGTTCCGGCTGACGCTGGCGTTCATGCTGTTCGCGGTGCCGGTCCAGGTGCTGGCCACCCTGCTGATCGCGATCGTGCTCAACTCACCGCGCATGCCGCTGCGCAAGCTGTTCAGGACCGCCCTGTTCCTGCCGGTGGTCACCACGACGGCGATCGTCGGCGTGGTCATGCAGTTCGTGTTCGACCCGGCCAGCGGCCCGGTGAACCTCGCGCTGCGCGGGGCCGGCCTGGCGCCGGACGGGGTCGACTTCCTCGGGCAGTCCACGACGGCCCTGGGCACGACGATCGGCGTGTACGTCTGGAAGTGGTTCGGCATCACGCTGGTCTACTGGCTGGCCGCGCTGCAGACCGTTCCCGAAGAGGTGTACGAGGCGGCCCGCCTCGACGGCGCCGGCGCGCTGGGCACCCTCAGGTACATCACCATGCCCCTGCTCAAGCCCTTCCTGGTCATCATCACCCTGCTCTCGATCGAGGCGTCGCTGCAGGTCTTCGACCTCGTCCTGACCATGACCAACGGCGGCCCGTTCTACTCGACCGAGGTGATCGAGGTGTACATCTACCGGTGGGCCTTCGCCGCGACGGTCCCCCGGCTCGGCTACGCGTCCGCGGCGGCCGTGCTGTTCGGCCTGTTCGTCTGCCTCGTCGGGATGCTGCAGCTGCTCGCGATGCGCGCCACCCGCCGGACCAGGGGGGTGGCGTGAGCCGCCGGCGCCGGGCGCTGCGCCGGCTGCCCTGGTGGATCGCCGCCGCCGTGCTCGCCATCGGCTGCCTGATCTGGATCTACCCCTTCCTGTGGATGGTCTCCGCGTCGCTGAAGACGTCGGCCGAGGTGTTCACGAAGGGGCTCGATCTGCTGCCCGGTGACCCCGCGTGGAGCAACTACGAGCGCGCCTGGGTCGAGGCGGAGTTCGGGAAGTACCTGCTCAACACCGTGATCGTCACGGTGTGCACGGTCGTCGTCGTGGTGGTGCGGTGTGCCATGACCGGGTATGTCCTGGCCCGCCACGACTTCCGCGGGCGCCGGATCATCATGGGCGTCCTGGTGGCCACGCTGTTCGTCCCCGCCGGTTACACCATCATCCCGCTGGTCGACCTGTCCCAGAAGCTCGGCCTGCTCAACTCGCTGACCGGCATGATCGTGGCGATGTCGGGCGCGGCGAACGTGGCGGCGATCCTGCTCTACTTCGGCTACTTCCGCGGCATCCCCAAGGAGCTGACCGAGGCGGCGCTCATCGACGGCGCCGGGTTCGCCACCGTCTTCTTCCGCGTCATGCTGCCACTGGCCAAGCCGGTGACGGCCACGGTCACCGTGCTGACCTTCCTGTCCACCTGGAACGCGTTCTTCCTGCCGCTGGTCTTCACGTTCTCGCGGCCCGACCTGCGCACCGTCAGCGTCGGCATGCTCGCGTTCATCGGCGAGAACGCCACCGACTGGTCGGGCATGGCCGCGGCGGCGACGATCTCGCTGCTGCCCGTCGTCGCCTTGTTCATCGTGCTGCAGCGGTACTTCATCGAAGGCATCGCCGGCGCCGTCAAGTCCTGATCCGCCCCCGTCTCCTTCTCCCGTCCCCATCCAGAAAGTGAGCACCATGCCCGTGCACCCCGCCGTCCCCCGCCCCGAGTACCCGCGCCCCCAGTTCGTCCGCGCCGAATGGCAGTGCCTCAACGGGAGCTGGCAGTTCGAGCGGGACCCCGGTGACTCCGGGCTCGAACGGGGGCTGCTCGACCGGGACCTGACCGGCGAGATCGTCGTGCCGTTCTGCCCCGAGTCCGAGCTGTCCGGCGTCGGCGACCCGGACTTCCACGCCGCCGTGTGGTACCGCCGCACCGTCCGGGTGCCTGAGGGCTGGGCGGGGCAGCGGGTGCTGCTGCACTTCCAGGCGGTGGACCACGACGCCACGGTGTGGGTGGACGGCGTCGAGGCCGGCCGGCACCGGGGCGGGTTCACCCCGTTCTCGTGCGACCTGGCCGCGGCGGCCGACCCGGCGCACACGTACACCGTGGTCGTACGCGCCCGCGACCCCCGCGGCGGCCCCCAGGCGCGAGGCAAGCAGGCCACCAGCTACGAGGGCCGCGGCGCCCACTACGGCCGCACCACCGGCATCTGGCAGACCGTGTGGATGGAGCCGGTGCCCGCCGTGCGCCTCGGAAGGCCGCGGATCACGCCCAGCGTCGCGGCGTCCGCGTTCCGGATCACCGTGCCGGTGACGGCCGGCGCCGCTGCCGGCCGGGCCGGCTACCAGGTGCGGGTGACGGTGTCGGACCAGAACGGTGAGGTCTTGCAGGCGCGGGCGCGCGCCGACGTCGACCTCGCCCCCGAGCTGTGGCTGCCGCTGCCGGCCGGCCGGGTCCGCCTGTGGTCCCCCGAGGACCCGCACCTGTACGACCTGCGCGTCGACCTGCTCGACGGCGACGGCGCCGTGGCCGACACCGCGGAAAGCTACGCTGGCCTCCGCTCGGTGAGCATCGACGGGCAGGCGGTCCTGCTCAACGGCGAGGTCCGCTTCCAGCGGCTCGTGCTCGACCAGGGCTTCTACCCCGACGGCCTGATGACCGCGCCCACGGACGAGGCCCTGCGCCACGACATCGACCTCGCCGTGGCCGCCGGGTTCAACGGCGCCAGGCTGCACCAGAAGGTGTTCGAGGAGCGCTACCTGTACCACGCCGACCGGGCGGGCTTCCTGGTCTGGGGCGAGTTCGGGGACTGGGGCGCCAACATGGAGGGGCCCGCCGGCGACAACCAGCAGCCGACCGCGTCGTTCGTCACCCAGTGGGTGGAGGCGGTCGAGCGCGACTACTCCCACCCATCCATCGTCGGCTGGTGCCCGCTCAACGAGACCTGGCAGCGGCTGCACGACCGGATCACCGTGCTCGACGACGTCACCTGGGGCATGTACCTGGCCACGAAGGCGGCCGACCAGACCCGGCCCGTGGTCGACGCCTCCGGCTACGCGCACCGGGTGCCCGGCGCCGACGTCTACGACTCCCACTGCTACGAGCAGGATCCCGAGCGGTTCGGCGAGCTGATGAACGGCCTGGCGGACGGGACACCGTACGTCAACGCCGACCCCGACGGGACCGCCTGGTCGGTGCCGTACGCGGGGCAGCCGTACTTCTGCAGCGAGTTCGGCGGCATCTGGTGGAACCCGGACGTGCGCCCCGACGAGAGCTCCTGGGGATACGGCGAACGCCCCACGAGCGAGGAGGAGCTCCAGGAACGCTTCGCCGGGCTGGTCGCCGTCCTGCTGGACGACCCGAGGATGTTCGGCTACTGCTACACGCAGCTGACCGACGTCTTCCAGGAGCAGAACGGCATCTACCGCTTCGACCGCACGAGCAAGCTGGACGTCTCCCGCATCCGCGCGGCCCAGCTCCGCCCGGCCGCGATCGAGCAGGACGAGCGGTGACCGGCGCGCCCTTACGGCGGCGCCTGGCGCTCGCCGTCGCGATGATCAGCGCCGGGGCGCTGCTGGCGGCGACCGCGCCCGCCGTCGCCGCCGCTCCGCGATCGGCGAGTGCCGTCTCAGCACCGGCGAACGCCGCTCCCGAGGCGGCGCCCGCCGTCCAGGAGGCGACGACCGAGATCAGCGGCCGGGTGGTGGACGCCCGCAGTGGCGCGCCGGTCGAAGGGGCGAGCGTGCACGCCTCGCGGACCACCGGCTTCGCCACGACCGGCCGGGACGGTGCCTTCGTCCTGACCGGTGTGCCCGAGAGCGCCGCCCTGGTGATCGCCGCCAAGGAGGGATACGCTTTCGCGTCCGCTCCCGTCGGCCGCACGGTCACACTCGAGCTGGCCCGTGACACCGATCCGGCTCGCTCGGAGTACCCGCGCCCCGACGCCGACCGGCGGCCTTTCACCGGCGGCGACTGGCTGTCGCTGAACGGCACCTGGTCGTTCGACTTCGATCCCGGCGACGTGGGGGAGCGGGAGCGGTGGTTCGACCCCAGCCACGCCTTCGGGAAGGCCGTCCGGGTGCCGTTCGGCTACCAGTCGCTCGCCGCGTGGGGCGAGGAGGAACTGGCGACCAAGGAGATCTTCCGCAGCGCCTTCTCCCGCTACCGCGGCACGGTCTGGTACCGGCGCTCCTTCACCGTCCCGAAGGATTTCTCCGGCTCGGAGGTGCGGCTGCGCATCGGCGCGGCGGACTGGGGTGCGGCGGTCTGGCTGGACGGCGAGCCCGTGCTGCCGTACTCCGGCGACGGCTACACCGAGATCAGCGCCGGGCTGGGCTCCCTCGCGCCGGGCTCGCCGCATACGGTGACGATCCGGGTGGTGGCGCCGCCGACGACGGCGGACTCCCCCTACCCGATGGGCAAGCAGACGGGGGAGCCCGACGGGGCGGACACCGGCTGGTTCACCGACGTCGGCGGCATCTGGCAGTCGGTGTGGATCGAGCCCTACGCCGGCGCGCGGCTCACGCGGACACGGGTGACACCCGAGCTGACGTTCGAAGGGGACGCGCGCACCCCGTCCACGGCGAGCGCGAGGATCGACGTCGCCGGCGTCGGGGCGGGCACCGCCGGCGTCACGGTGAAGGACCCGCGAGGCAAGGTCGTCGGCACCGCCGAGGTGTCGCTCGGCGACGGCGAGGGCACGGCCACGATCCCGATCGAGCGCCCGCGACTGTGGGAGCCGGACGATCCGGCCCTCTACACCGCCGACATCCGGCTGGGTGCCGGCGAGGGTGTCCGCACCACGTTCGGGCTGCGCGAGATCGAACGCGCGTGGGCGCCCGGACACACCGGCGAATATCAGTACGTCCACCTCAACAACCGGCCGATCTACCTGCGAGGCGTCCTCGACCAGGGCTACAACCCCTGGGGCCTCTACACCTACACCGGAGTCACCGCCGGCCCCGACCTGCGTACCGGGACCGAGGCCGACCCGGGCCGCGGCTCCATCCTGCTCGACCTGCAGAACGCCAAGAGGCTCGGCTTCAACGTGATCAGGAACCACCTCAAGGTCAACGAGCCCGCCTACTACCACTGGGCGGACAGGCTCGGGCTGATGATCTGGTACGACCTTCCCAACGCGGGCTGGCACTCCCTGGGCCCGGAGGCGGAGCGGCTGTTCGAGGGGCTGCTGCGCAACACGTTCGCGCGTGACCACAACCACCCGTCGATCGTGATCTGGACGATGTTCAACGAGTCGTGGGGCATCAACGAGGAGCCGTGGCAGCAGCCGATCCCGCCGCGGGCGTTCCCGTACGTGCGCAGGATGGTCCAGCTCGCGCGCGACCTCGACCCGTCACGGCTGATCGTCGACAACTCCGCCTGCTGCCAGAACGGCCACCTCGACACCGACCTGAACGACTTCCACTACTACCTGTCCACCTACGACGAGTGGAAGAAGCTGCTCGACGGGTTCGACGCCCAGGTCCGGCCCGGCTCCACCTGGAACTTCAACGACGGCGCGCAGAGCGGGCAGCCGTGGCTCAACTCCGAGTTCGCCGTCAAGTCCGGTCAGTTCCCGCACACGGCGAGCCTCTTCCGCGCCTATCCGAGGCTCAACGGCTACGTCGGCGTCCAACTGGCCGAGACCGAGCAGGAGGTGCAGAGCCCGGTCACCTTCGACCGGCAACCGAACGAGCCGGAGTTCATGGACCATCGCGGCCGGCGCCGGGGCATCGAGATGTTCCAGGGCGACGACGCGATCTCCCTGATGGGCAGGTCGGCACGGACCGTCGACCGCGGCGGTGTGATCGAGGTCCCGGTCAAGCTGAGCCACTTCAGCGACACCGACCTGTCCCGGGCCACGCTCCGGTGGAAGATCGGCGGATACGACGCTCAGGGCCGCTGGATCGCCGCCGCCGGCGGCGGTTCCCGGCCGGTCGCCCCCGCCCGCTACACCGTCACCGACGCCGGTACCGTGGCGGTCACCGTGCCTGGCGAACTGCTGACGGGGTACGTGTGGATCTGGCTCGACGCCGGTGGGCGAACGGTCGCCGAGAACACCCTCACCTTCGACACCGCGGCCCCCGGCGGCGGCTTCTCTCCCGGCGCCGTGAGCGCCCAGGAGTGGACCGGCGGGGCAGAGGCCCAGACCACCGGCGGCTCGGACCAGGTCACCGGCCACGGCCGCGGTTACTTCGAGTACGAGGTCGAGGTGCCCAAGGCCGCCGCCCGATCGGGGGCGACCCTGATCGCGGAGGTCGCCTCCGCCCAGTCCCGCGGCTGGTACGACCCCAACAACGTGACCACCGCCCGCCGCAGCCCCACCCGCCTCACCGTGTCCGTCGACGGCAGCCCGCTGCCGGCGATCGAGCTGCCCGACGATCCCCACGGCCCGACGGCGCTGGCCGGTCGGTCACGCGGTTCGCTCACGGGCGACTTCGGCAACCGCTACGGGTACCGCGTGGCCATCCCGATCCCGGCGCGGCTGCTCGGCGACGCCGGTACCGTCACCTTGCGTTTCGCCTCCGACGGGGGCGGGCTGTCGATTTTCGGCGTCCGCTCGGGCCGGCACGGCACACCGCCCACGCTGGCCGGCGGGCGGATCACCGTGCCCGACGAGCGGCCACGGTTCCGCGCCGTCGACTCCCGGCTGTCGGTGTACCAGGCGCCGGCCGCGATCTCTCCTGAGACCGGCACCGGGACGGTGATCGTCTCGGTCGTCAACGACACCGCCGGAACGGCGAGAAAGGTCAAGGTGGGACTGGCGGCGCCCGGGGGCTGGACCGCGACCGCGGCCGAGCCGGACGTGATCGGGTCACTGCAGCCCGGTGAGGCCCGGCACGTCGCGTTCGCCGTACGGGCCGGGTCGGGCGTGCGCACCGGCCAGACCGCGGACTTCACCGCCACCGCGAGCTGGAGCGGCCACGCCATCCAGGCGATCAGCACGTCCACGGTGACCTTCGCCCCCGACGCCTACGCCGAGGCCGGTGTGGACGACACCTTCGACACCGACTCCAGCGCCGCGTACCAGGTGTTCCAGCCGTCGGCGGCCGAGGCGCTGCCTCGTCTCACCTTCGGCGGCGGGAGCCTGCGGGCGGAGGGGGCGGGCGCCTACTACGGCATCGTCGCCCATGAGTCCGGGCCGTCGAGCCCCCGCGCGGCGGTGATCGTCGATCACGGCCAGTGGGCCGGCACGGGGAAGGGGCAGGACGCCCTGTTCAACGGGCTGATCAAGGACGAGCGCAACTACGTCCTGGCCTGGACCGGGATCAAGGGCCAGCACGGCATCGACATCAGGATCGACGGCAGGCTCACCAACGCCTGCTGCTCCTCCGCGCCACTCGAACCCGGTGATCGGTGGGCTTTCGTCCTGGACGGCAACGCGATCGGCATCTGGGTCGATCGCGGACTGGGCTGGGCGCGGATCATGTCGAGCACGACCCAGAGCCGGATCGACTTCACCGAACCGGGCGCGCTGGACGGCTGGCACTACGCCGTCGGTCTGCGCGGCAACGCCGGAACCCAGGCGATCACCCGATTGGAGGGCCGCCACGACCCCGGCTGATAATGGCGGGTGCCCTTCACCCTGAGCCATGTCGTCGCGATCCTGCCGGTACGACGCTGGTTACCGCCCTCGGCGCTGGCCGTCGGGGCCATGGTGCCCGACGCGCCGTACTACCTGCCGCTGCCGTTCTCCTCGGCGAGCACGCACGCCTGGTGGGGAGCGCTGCTGCTGGGCCTGCCCGCGGGCGTGCTGCTGCTGGTGCTGTTCCACCGGGTGCTGCGGGCCCCGCTGACCGAGCTGGCGCCGGCCGGGCTGCGGGCCCGCCTGCCGGACGTCGCCCGCCCGGCGCCCGTGGCGGTGGTGGCCGGACTGGTCGCCGGGATGGCCACGCACCTGGTCTGGGACGCCTTCACCCAGGTCGGCGGCCCGGCGGTGATGCACTGGGAGCTGCTGCGGCAGCCGGTGGTCGGCGCGCACCGGGTGTTCAACGTGCTGATGTACGTCAGCTCCGCGGGCGGCCTGCTGATCCTGACCGGCTGGCTGGTGCGCTGGTACCGGCAGACGCGGGTCCGCCCGGCAGCGCCCCCGCGCGTTGCGGCGCGGGTGCGTGGTGCGGTGCTGGCGGCGGCCGGTCTGGCCACGGTCGCCGGTGCCGTCATGGGGCTGACCTCCGACCGGGCGGCGGTGAGCGACTACGACCTCGTCCGCAGCACGATCCTGGGCGGCGCCGACGGAGCGGCGGTGGCCCTGGCCTGCTACGTGCTCGCCTGGCACGCCTGGACGACGTTCAACCACCGGCGCCCGCCGCGGTGGCGCGGCGAGCCGGCAGGACGTCGGCGAACGGGCTGAGCCGCCCCCACCCGGCCAGCTCCCTGACCAGCCACGGCGGCGCGACCACCGTCATGCCCCCGGCCCGCTGCGCCGCCGCCAGGCTGACGGTCCCCGAGTACCAGCGCACCAGCCAGCCGGTGTCCACGGTGACGATGCCGTCGTCGTCGAACCCGGGAGGCTGGGCGCACACCTCGTTCCCGCTCCTGGCCAGCAGCAGCCAGTAACGATCGGGCCGGGACCCGTCGGTGAGGTCGAACCGGACCACGATCCGCCGCCGCGGCAGCGTCGCCGGATCGATCAGCCGCGACAACATCCACAAGGCGAGGTACGGGTCGAGATACTCCGGCGGCACCTCTCGCCACCGGGCGCCCCACACCCCGAGCGCCATGCAGACCTCGATCAGCTCCATCCCGCAGTCGGTCAGGTGGTACTCCACCGCCCGGCCCCGCCGCTCGCGTTCGACCACGCCGTCGCGCTCCAGCCGCCGCAGCCGCTGCGCCAGCACGCTGCGCGACAGCCCCGGCGCCCCTTCCAGGATCTCGCCGAACCGGTGACATCCGACGAACACGTTCCGCAAGATGATCGGCGTCCACCGCTCGGCGAACACCTCGGCGCCCAGCGCGATGGGGCAGTACTGGCCGTATCCCCGCATGCGGCCACCATGGCCGCGCCGGGCCGCGAGCGGAAGTGCGAATTCCGTACCTGGAGGACCCGCGCCGCCGGTTCGGATTCCGGTCGTCGCCGGTCCTGACCTCGGCCTGTCCGGCCCCCCGGCCCCGTACCAGGCTGAACGGCGACCACCGAAGAAGGAGGATAAATCATGAAATCAGCGCTCGCGCCGGCCCGGTCCGCCTGGCTGGTCGTGCTGCTCACGCTGGCGGCGGCGATGCTCCTGCCCGCGTCCCCGGCCTCAGCGGCGATCCCGGGACTGCAGCGCGTCGTGACCACCAGTCCGTCCAACTCCACCGGCGATCCGAAGGCCGCGTCCGCCACCTGCCCGGTCGGCAAGAACGTGATCGGCATGGGCGGGTACGTCACCGGCGGCAACGGCCAGGTCATGCTCACCGAACTCCTCCCCGACGCGATGTCGACCAAGGTCAGAGCCGTCGCCTACGAGGACGCCTCGGGCTACGACGGCGACTGGTCCGTCACGGCCGTCGCGGTGTGCGCGGACCCGCCGCCCGGCCTGCAGCGGGTCTCGACGCAGAGCCCCGGGGACTCGGACGCCAAGGAATGGACCGTGACCTGCCCGAACGGTAAGAAGATCCTCGGCATCGGCGGCCGGCTCAACGGCTTCGAAGGCCGGATCCTCCTGGACGCGCTGCAGCCGTTCGGCGGCGTCAGCGGCCAGCTGCACGCGTCCGAGGACGCCGCCGGCCTGAGCGGGAACTGGTCCGTCACGGTCGTCGCGATGTGCGCCGACCCCCTTCCCGGCCTCGTCACGCCCGCGAACTGGAGCGCCGGCGATTCGTCCGCGCCCAAGTCCGTGGACGCCGTCTGCCCCACCGGCACGGTGGCGATCAGCGCGGGCGGGCTGATCGCCTCCGGCGTCGGCGAGCACGGCCGGAACAAGGTCGTGATCGGCCGCCTCGACCTGCCCGCCGCCCTCGACCGCGGCACGGCCGGGGCGGCGGAGACCGAGGCCGGCGCGCCGTTCTCCTGGCACGTGGTCGCGGTCCCGCAATGCGCCAAAGCCTGAGCCAGGTGCTGGAGATAGCTCTATCAATGGCTCCATACGCTGGATGAACGTCCATGGCCAGGCAGAGATGGGGGATGGTTCTCTGGGGTCATGAGATCCGTGACCACCGAAGGACGCACGGTCGTACCCGCCCGTGAAGGCCGCGCCGTGCGGGTCGCGGCCGGGCAGCGCCTCAGCGTCGTCGATCTGGAGGGCGGCCAGGTCGGCGACGTCTTCGCCTTCGTCCCCGCACCAGAGGGGGCCCGAGCAGCGCCCGAGCACCTGAGCGCCGCGCACACCCGCGGCGCCACGAACCGGCTCTTTCCCGAGGTGGGGCAGCAGTTCGTCACCGACCGCCGCCGCCCCGTCCTCACCCTCGTCGCCGACACGTCTCCCGGCTGGCACGACATGCTGATCCCGGCCTGCGACCCGGCCCGCTACGCGGCTCTGGGCGCGGCCGCGCACGCCTCGTGCGCGGACAACCTCAAGCGGGCCCTGGCCGAAACGGGGCTGTCCGTTCCGTTCACGCCGCAGCCCGTGAACGTGTTCATGCGCATCCCCGTGCAGGACGACGGGCGGCTGCGCTGGCTGCCGTCGGCCAGCCGCCCGGGAGACGCGATCACCTTCCAGGCGGTCACGGACTGCGTGGTCGTGGTGTCCGCCTGCCCGCAGGACCTCGTGGAGATCAACGGCGGCGGGCCGACGTCGCTGGCCATCGACCTTCAGTCCTGACGCCCGACACCCTTGAGAAGGAGCGAACTTTCATGAACGACATCGTCACCGGCCATCCGGCCCTGCGCCCCGAGCGGATCGGCGGGCTCACGCTGGCCAACCGCCTCGCCGTCTCGCCCATGACCAGGGTCTCGGCGGCTCCCGACGGCACGCCGACGCCCGAGATGGCCGACTACTACGCCGCGTACGCGGAGGGCGGTTTCGGCCTGCTGATCAGCGAGGGCACCTACACCGACACCGTCCACAGCCAGGGCTACCTCAACCAGCCCGGCATCGTCTCCGGCGAGCACACCGAAGCCTGGCGGGAGATCACCGAGCGGGTGCACGCCGCCGGATCGCGGTTCGTCATGCAACTCATGCACGCCGGCGCGCTGTCCCAGGGCAACCGCTACCGCGACGACACGGCGGGCCCGTCGGCCGTGCTCCCGCGCGGCGAGAAGATGCCCGAGTACGGTGGCAGCGGAAAGTGGCCGGTGCCCAAGGCGATGACCCCGGCCGACATCGAGACGGCGGTGGACGGCTTCGTGCGGTCGGCGGTGCGCGCCCGGCGGGCGGGGTTCGACGGCGTCGAGGTGCACGGCGCCAACGGCTACCTGGTGGACCAGTTCCTCACCGACTACACCAACCTGCGCGACGATTCTTACGGCGGCCCGGTGTCCGGCCGGGTCCGCCTCGCCGCCGAGGTGGTGGCCGCGATCCGGGCCGAGGTGGGCGCGGGCTTCTGCGTCGGCATCCGCCTCTCACAGACCAAGGTGAACGACTTCACGCACCGCTGGCCGGGCGGCAGCCACGACGCGAAGGTCATCTTCGCCGCGCTGGCCGAGGCGGGCGCGAGCTACCTGCACATCGCCAGCGAGGGACGCGACTGGATCGAGACCGCCCGCCTGGACGGCGGCGCCACCATCACCGGACTGGCCCGCCAGGTGACCGGCCTGCCCGTCATCGCGAACGGCGGCATGCACGACCTCGCCAGGGCGGCCCAGGTGCTCTCCGACGGCCACGCCGACCTGCTGTCCGTGGGACGGGGCGCGCTGGCCAACCCCGACCTGCCGCGCCGCCTGCACCAGGGACGGCCACTGGCGGAGTTCGACCATATGATGCTGCAGCCCATGGCCACCCTGGGCAACGCCGCCCTGTGGCGGCAGGCGGCCACGATCTGAGCGGAAAGGCAGGCGGTCGGTGTGACCACCAACTGGCATCGGGACGCCGCGGCGGTCGCGACGCTCACGTTCGACGTGGACGCCGAGACACCGGTCCTCGCCCAGGGGCGCCGCTACGCCGGGCACGCGAGCACGATGTCGCACCAGGCGTACGGACCCGATGTGGGCCTGCCCCGCATCCTGGGCATCCTGGACGATCTGGGCGTCCCCGCCACGTTCTTCGTGCCCGGCTGGGTGGCCGAGCACCGGCCGGGGCTGGCCGCGTCCATCGCCGAACGCGGGCACGAGGTGGCGCACCACTCCTACAGCCACCGGCCGGCCACCTCGATGACCCCGGCCGGGGAACGCGCCGACTTCGAGCGCGCGCTGGCGGTCTTCGCCGCCCAGGGCATCGAGATCGCCGGGCACCGGGCGGCCGGGTGGGAGGCGTCGTGGCAGACGGCTGACCTGGTCGCCGAGCACGGCCTGCGCTACGACTCCTCACTGATGGGCGACGACCGTCCCTACCGGATCGCGGCGGGGCCCGGCGACATCGTCGAGCTGCCCGTGCACTGGTCGCTCGACGACTGGGAGCAGTACGCCTTCCTGCCGGCGCCGCACGTCGGCTCGGTCATCGAGTCGCCGGCGAAGGTGCTGGAGCTGTGGCGGGCCGAGCTGGACGGGATGCGGCGCTACCGGTGCCTGTTCAACCTGTGCGTGCACCCCTTTCTGTCGGGGCGGCCCGGCCGGGCCGAGGCGCTGCGCCGGTTCATCGAGTACGCGCTGGAATGCGGGGACGTGCGCTTCGCCCGCTGCCGGGAGGTGGCGCAGGCGGCGGCGGTGGACCCAGAGCTGCCCACCCGCCGGCCCCGCCCGCCGCAGGCCGACCCGGACGTCTACCCCGCGTGACCGCCGCCCGGGCGGTTCCCGGCCGACGGTCGCCGGCCTGGAGGTCGCCGGTCCGGCGTCGGACGGCCGGCCGCCGCTCACGCCATGGCGTCGATGGCGAGCGCCAGGAACAGGTCCACCCGGTCCTCGGTGCGGTTGACGTCCCTGCCGGTCAGCTCGGCCGCCTTGGCCAGCCGGTTGCGCAGCGTGTTGACGTGGATGTGCAGGGCGGCCGCGGTCGTCGCCCAGTGCCCGTCGTGGTCGAGGAACGCGCGTATCGTCCGTTCGAGCTCGCTGCCGCGCCGCGCGTCATGCCGCCGCAGGGACGCCAGCAGGTCGTGGGAGAACGCCCGCAGCGTGTCCTGGTCGACCAGCCCGAGCAGCAGCCGGTGCGTGCCGAGCTCGGCGAAGCCGCGCACGGCCGGCCCGCCGGGGCCGCGCCGCAGCACCCGGCACGCCTCCCTCGACCGCATCAAAGGACGGCGCAGCTCGGCCGAGTGCGGCGCCAGGCCGCCCAGCCCGGCGACGGCCCGCCGTCCGGGAAACCGCTTGTCCACGGCCTTGACCAGCCGCCCGGCCAGCGGGGACAGCTCGGGCTCCGGCCGGTTCCAGGCCAGCACCGTGACGACGTCCTGGGTGCCGCCCGCCACGACCGCCGGCACCCCCTCGGAGGCGAGGAAGTCGCCGATGACCTGCGCGAGCCCGTGCGGGGTGCTCGTCTCGTCTCCGGCGAGTGCGACGGCGCAGACCGTCAGCGGCCCCGCCGGGTTCACCCCGAACGCCCGCAGCCGCTCGGCCACCTCCGTCGCGCGCCCGCCGGACAGCACCATCTCCAGCAGCTCGCCGGCGAAGCGCATCTCGATGGCCTGGACCGCCTGCTGCTTGGCCACCTCCAGGCTGAGGAACCTGGCGGCCTGCTCCAGCGCCTCGCGCTCGGCGGGGGCCAGGCCGAACAGCGGGCGCAGGCAGACGAGCGCCGCGTCGATGTCGCCCACCGCGCCCACCGGGTAGAGGGCCGCCAGGCCCGTGCCCAGGTCGAGCTCCAGGGCCGGCGGGCGCCGAGACAGCCCCGCGGCCACAGTGCGCAACTGCTCCTCGTCGAGCTGCGCGCCGGTCGTCGCGAGCAGCCGGCCCATCCGGTCGACCACCGCCAAGGGCAGGTCGTGGTCCTTCGTCAGCACGCGCAGCACGCCGGACGCGCCCGCTCCGCGCGAGATCGCCGTGGCCAGCGCGTCGCCGCGGCGCACCATGCCGATGAGGCCGCGCTGGCGCTGGTCGGTGTAGATCGCGGAGGCCGCGTGCGAGATCGCGGTGAACGGCACCGCCTGGGAGATCTCCAGCAGCGGCAGCCCCGCCTCCGCGCACGCCGCGACGAGCTCCTGCGGCGCGCGCGGCATCTCGGCCCGCAGGCCGAACACGATCCCGGCCGCCCTGGCGCGCCGCACGTTCGCCACGAACTCGGCCGCCGTCACCTGACCGAGCCACAGCCCGTTGGTCAGCACGAGCTCGTTCTCCTGGACGTACGCCGAAGGGTCGGGCAGCTCGGTGTTGTGCACCCAGGCCACCGGCGCCTCCAGCGCGCCCGCCGGTCCCGGCACGAGCACGGTGAGTTCGAGCGCCGCGTCGCTCACCAGTGCGTTGAGCGTGAACATGCTGTGAATCTAGACACCTCACGGCCCGATCGCTAGAGGTTTCTCCACTCTCTACGCCGGTCAGGCGAATGTTTACGTGGTACCTATCACCCGACGAGGAGGCACCTATGTGATCCAGTCCCCCCGCCCAAATCGGCATAGAGCCGGAAGCCGTGCCGTTCGACGACCACGGCATCGAGCCGATCCCGGCGGCGGCCCGCGACTCCACCCCCTGGCAGCAGTTCTGGATCTGGACGGGCGCCAACATCGCGCCGATCAACTGGGTGCTCGGCGCCCTCGGCATCACCCTGGGCCTCAGCCTGGTGGAGACCATCGTCGTGGTGGCCGCCGGCAACCTCGTCGGGTGCGCGGTGTTCGGCCTGTTCAACCTGATGGGGCACCGTACCGGTGCCAATCAGATGGTGCTCATGGCGGTCATGACCGTGCTCGCGGTGGCGCAGACCGACCCCGACTGGACGGCCGCCACCGCGGTGACCCCCGCCGACAAGGTCACCGCCGTCACCCAGCTGCTCACCGCGATCGGCATCGGCTGGGGGATCAGCTGGCTGCCGTACTCCGCCGGCCACAGCCGCTTCGTCCGCCCCGGCACGCCCGGCAGGCGGGTGTTCTGGGCTGCCGCGCTCGGCATGTACGTGCCGACCGTGTGGCTGGCCGCGCTCGGCGCCTGCCTCGCCGGCGGAGGCGGCACCGCCGATCCGTCGAGCCTGGTGACCGGCCTGTTCGGCGTCATGGCGGTGCCCGTCCTGCCGCTGATCACGCACGGGCCGGTCGCCACGAACATTCTCAACCTCTACTCCTGCTCGCTGGCCGCCCTGTCCGTCGGCATCAAGGTCGCCCGGTGGAAGCTCACCTTGGGCGCCGGGCTGGTGGCCCCGGGGGTGCTGGCGGTGTTCCTGCGCGCCGACGACTTCGCCCAGGCGTTCGACCACTGGATGGTGTCCATCCTCGTGTGGATCGCCCCGTGGGCGAGCATCGTGCTGGTCGACTTCCTCGTGCTCCGCAAGGGCCGGATCGACCTGCCGTCCCTCTACCGTGACGACGCCTCGCCGTACGGGCCGGTGAACCGCAGCGCGATGATCAGCCTCGGCGCCGGTCTGGTGGCGGCCTGGGGCTGGCAGCTCGGCATCGTGCCCGCGACGCGCGGGCCCATCGCGCGGCTGCTGAACGACACCGACTTCTCCTGGCTCTCGGGCGGCCTGGTGGCCGGCGGGCTCTACCACCTGCTCGTCCGGCGCGCGGCCCGCCGCCTCGCGGCCCGCGCCCCCGAGGAGGTGCCGGCCATATGAGCACGCCACGACCCCGGACCGAGGCGGGCGGACCGCGCGTGCGCGTCATCACCACCGGCGGCACCATCGCCTCCCGGCCCGACCAGCACGGAACGGTCAGCGTCGCCGTCCCTGGCAGCAGCCTCGTGGATCCGACAAATCCGGATATGACGGTCGAGGTGGAGGAGGCACGCGGCCCGGCACGCCACCAAGGTCCGCACCCGGTCGCCGGAGGCGTTCGGCAGCCCAGGTCACGGCCCGATCGGCCACGTGCACGGCTCGCGCGCACGTGGCCGCCCGGCCCGTCCGCCGCGCCGGGTTCGACCTGGCCGATCTCGGCGCCCGGGACGCCCGGGTGGACGTCGTGCCCGCGTACGCCGGAGCGGACGGCGTGCACGTCGCCGCGTCGCGCGCGGCCGGTGCCCGCGGCCCGGTGCTGGAGGCTCTGGGTACGGGCAACCCGACGCCGGGGCTGCTGCGCGAGTTGCGCGCCTGTCTCGCGGCGGGCGTTCCCGTCCTCGTCACCTCGCGCTGCCGCCAAGGGCCGGCCGTGCCCGTCCACGGCTCGGGCGGGGGAGCGACCCTCGCCGAGGCGGGCGCCGTGTTCGCCGGCTCGCTGACCGCCCCCAAGGCTCGCCTCCTGCTCGCCGCCGCCCTCACCGCCTGCCCCGAGCCGGAGGAAGCCCTGAACCGCATTCACCCGCACCTCACCTGGTGAACCCGTTTTAGCCGGCCTCGACCTCGATGTGATAGCGGCCCTCGCCGTCGCGGTGCGCGCCGTGGATGTCGGTGGCGAGGTCGGGGAAGCAGCGGTCGAACTCCTCCAGCGCCCGCAGGTACGTGATCAGCGGCCCGTCCGCGGGCCCGGCCGCCTCGCCGGGCATCAGCATGGGGATGCCCGGCGGCGTGACGACGACGATGGCCGCGCACACGCTGCCGGGCAGGCGGTCGAGCGGCACGCGCTCCGTACGCGAGCGGATCAGCGCCTGGTAGCTCTCGGCCGGGGTGCGTACCGGCTCGGGCAGGTCGGTGAAGATCGCGTTGACCAGCTCGCCGAGCCCGAGCGCGCGCAGCCGCTCGTGCACGTCGGTGCAGAAGCGGCGCAGCGTGGTCCCCGGCGGGCCGAAGTCCGGCAGCACCTCGGCCAGCGGCAGGTCGTCGTCGTAGGCGCGCTTGAAGTCGGTGAGCGCGTCGATCAGCGTGCCCCACTTGCCCTTCGTGATGCCCATGGAGAAGAGCACCAGCAGGGTGTGGTCGCCGGTCTTCTCCACCACGATGCCGCGCCGCCGCAGGTAGGCGGCGACGATCCGGGCGGGGATGCCCCAGCCGAGCGTGCCCGCCACCGCGTCGGCCCCCGGGCAGACGATGGTCACCTTCACCGGGTCGAGCAGGCAGTAGCCGTCGCTCAGCCCTGCGAAGCCGTGCCAGGCGGCGCCGGGCTCCAGCACCCAGCAGGCCGGATCCGTGGCCAGCCAGCCGGGGTCGGCCTCGGCGAACGGAACCGCCCGGCCGGTGCGGGGGTCGGTGACGTGCGAGGGCTGCCAGACGCCGAAGTACCAGTCGGGCCGCCGCCCGTCCTCCTTGATGCGGCCGGCCAGCCGCACCATGGCCTGGCGGAAGCGCACCGCCTCGGTGACGGCCTCGCCCACCAGGTACGGCCCCGACGGCCCGTCCATCATGCCCGCCGCCACGTCCAGGGAGGCGATCATCGGGTAGAGCGGCGAGGTGGAGCAGTGCATCAGGTACGTCGCGTTGAGCCGCTCGTAGTCCACCGGCGCCCGCTCGGCCGGCCTGACGTGCAGCATCGCCGACTGCGACAGGGCCGCCAGCAGCTTGTGCGTGGACTGGGTGGCGAACACCGTGGGGCGGCCCGGCCCCGGCAGCGTCTCCTCGTCCACGGCCATGCCGTAGCGGCGGGCGTACAGGGGGTGGAAGCGGGCGTAGGCGAACCACGCCTCGTCGAAGTGCACCCGGGGGACGCTCTCGCCGAGCAGCTCCGCGACCCGTACGGCGTCGTAGCAGAGCCCGTCGTAGGTCGAGTTGGTGATCACGCCGTAGACCGGGCCGGTCCCGGCGAGGGGATGGCGGGCCAGCCGGGTGCGCAGCGTGGCCGGGTCGAGCGCCGCGGGCGGGATGGGACCGGCCAGGCCCAGGCCGTTGCGCTCGGGCACCAGGTAGAGCGGGCGGGCGCCGCTGATCGTCATCGCGTGCTGCAGCGACTTGTGGCAGTTGCGGTCGACCAGGGCGGTCTCGTCCCGGGCGACCGCGTGATGGCCGACGACGCGGTTGGCGGTGGCGTTGCCGTTCATCACGAAGAAGGTGCGGTCGGCCCCGAACACGCGGGCGGCGTTGCGCTCCGCCTCCCCGACCGGGCCGGTGTGCTCCAGCGGCGAGCCGAGCTCGGGGACAGAGATGGACAGATCAGTACGCAGCAGGCGCTCGCCGTAGAAGTCGAAGAACGCCCGCCCGACCGGTGACTTCAGGAACGCGACCCCGCCCGCGTGCGCGGGGGTGTGCCAGGAGTACTGGTGGTGGTCCTGGAGGTCGCGCAGCGCGCGGAAGAACGGCGGCAGGATGCGGTCGGCGTACTCCTCGGTGGCGTGCACGATGCGCCCGGCGATGAAGTCGGGCGTGTCCTCCAGCGGGAAGACGAAGCCCTGGATGACCTCGTACACCCACAGGGGCAGCTCCTGCTCGGCGGTCATGAGGAAGACCGGCAGGCCGCGGAAGCGCCGCAGGACCGCCTCCAGGCTCCGTTCGGCGCCCGGCGCGTCCCAGTCGGCCAGCATCCCGGCGAGCGAGGCGTCCGAGCCGATCACCGCCAGCGCGTCCTGGACCCGGTGGGTCCAGCGCAGCTGCACGCCGAGCCGGCCCATCGCCGCGCCGACGCGGCGGACCTGCTCGGCGAGAGCCGTGTCGGCGTCGGGACGCTCCGCGATCGCGGCGAGAACCGTTCGTTCCATGCGAGCTCCATGGCCGGGGACGATGGGACCTGAGGCGGGGGGACGGCGCGCCGCCGCCGTCTTAGGACGGAGGGCCCGCGCCTCGGTCGGCGATCTGGTCGGCGACCCGGCCTCTCGCCGGATCGGTGGTCCGGGCGGCCAGGCGGCCGGCCAGGCGGCCGGAGCGGGGCCAGCGCACGTCGTGGGCCCACCCCGCTCGCTCGAACCAGCGGATCAGCCGCGCGCTCGGGTCGAGCTGGCCCTTGAGCACGCCGTGGCGGGCGCAGGCGGGTTCCACGTGGTGCCAGTTGTGCCAGCCCTCGCCGAGCGTCAGCATCGCCACCCACCGCACGTTGGACGAGCGGTCCCTGGTACGGAACGGACGCTCGCCGAAGGTGTGGGCGATCGAGTTCACCGACCAGGTGACGTGGTGCACCACGGCGTACCGGACCAGACCTCCCCACACGAACGCGCTCCACGCGCCCGCCCACGACATCGACCACAGCCCGCCCACGGCGGCGGGCAGCGCGAACGACAGCAGCACGACCAGCGGATAGGCGGCGTCGAAACGCCGTACGTCGGGGTCGGCCAGCAGGTCGGGCACCCAGTGCGCGCGGCTGGAGCGGCGCCGGGCCGTGTAGAACCAGCCGATGTGCGCGTGCAGCATGCCGCGCAGCAGCGCCAGGCCGCTGTCGCCGTAACGCCACGGCGAGTGCGGGTCGCCCTCGCGGTCGGCGTACTTGTGGTGGCGGCGGTGCTCGGCGGCCCACAGCGTCACCGAGCCCTCCACCGCCATCCCGCCGGCCAGCATGAGCGCCAGCCGCAGCGGCCGGTTGGCCTTGAACGAGCGGTGGGTGAACAGCCGGTGGTAGCCGATGGCGATCCCGAAGATGCTCACCAGGTACATCACGACCGCGATGACCAGGTCACGCGGGCCCACGCCCCAGCCCCAGGCGGCCGGGATCGCGAGCGCCGGCAGCAGCACGGGCAGCACGATCAGGACGACCAGATAGGCCGCACGGCGGCCGGTGGTGACCGGCACCGTCTCCGCCCCGCCCGCCTCCGCCCGGCCCGGCATGGGTGACGTCACGTTCCCCCCACGGGTGCGACAAGAGATGAGGCCCCTATTGAAGGGGCAGCCCCCCGGAGCGCGGCAATGTCCCGGCAGTGACGGATCGGTTACTCTCGGGAGGCAAAACAATGCGCGCCGTAGCCATGAAGGAAAGCAGGGCTCCCTCCCTAGATTGTGAATGCACAGTGTGATCATGCCTGTTCGTTCCGGTGTCGGTGGAGGTCTGCGCAATGGGTGCTGTCGAACAGACGACCACGGGCGGCTACCTGGAGGCGTACGAGCAGGCTCTGGCCCATGACCCGATGACGGCGTTCGGGCTGGTCAGGGAGTGGATGCGGACCGACTGGCGCAACCTGTTCGCCGAGCTGCGGCAGCGGCGGCCCGTCTTCGTCACCCCCGCCTTCACGGTCGTGACCCGCTTCGCCGACGTCACCGAGGTGCTCGCCCACGAGGAGGTCTTCTCGGTCCGCGCCTTCGGCCCACGCCTCGACGCCGCCCTCGGCGCGCCGTTCATGCTGGGCCGGGACGCCACGCCGATGAACTGGCGGGAGAAGGGCCTGATGCAGGCCATCCTCGACCCGGGCGACGCGGCCCGCGTACGCGAGCTGACCGGCCGCCTCGCCGACGACCTCCTCGACGCGGCCCTGTCTGGTGGGGATCCGGACGGGGGCGTGGAGGCGGTCGGCGCGTTGTTCCGTCCCGTCGCCCTCGGCGTGTGCGCGCGTTACTTCGGCGTCCCCGGCCCGGACCCGGCCACCCTGTCACGATGGACGCGCGCCATCGTCGCCGACGGCTTCGCCAACTTCCTCGGCGACCCGGCGATGCGGGCCGCGTCCGAGCAGGCGGGCGCCGAACTGATCGCCTACCTGCGCGACCGCCTCGCCATGCACCGGGCCGGCCTGGAGTCGGGACACGATCTGCCCGACGACGTCTTCACCCGCCTGGTCCGCTCGTCCCTGCCCGCCGGCGCCGGCATGACCGGCGAACGCCTCGTGACCAACATGGCGGGCATGCCGCTGGGCTTCGTGGAGAGCGCGCCGGGGGCCATGGTGGAAGCGGTCGAACAGCTCCTGCTGCGCCCCGACGTGCTCGCGCGGGCCGTGGCCGCCGCCCCCGACCCCGACCGGTTCGACCCGTACGTGTGGGAGGCGCTGCGGTTCAGCCCGTTCTTCAAGCTGATTCCCCGGATCTGCGAGCGCGACCACGTCCTGGCCGCCGGCACCCCGCGCGGCACGATGATCCCCGCGGGCACGTTCGTGCTCGCGGCGCCGGCCTCGGCGATGTTCGACGCGGACGTGGTGCCGCGGCCCGAGGAGTTCCGCCTCGACCGCCCCCGCCACCACCGGCTGTTCTTCGGCTCGGGCCACCACGCCTGCCTCGGCGTGCACGTGGCCGGCCCCGTGATCGCCGAGACCGTACGCCGCCTGCTGCTGCGCCCCGGCGTACGCCTGCTGCCGCCACCCCGGGGCCGGGTCGAGCGTTCCCTGGGCATCTTCCCCGACGCGTTCGTCCTCGGGACCGGCGTCGAAACGAGGGAGGGCCGATGACGCCGGAAGGTCCGGCGAGCGCGCGCGGCATCGCCACGGACGGCCTGGCGAACCGGCTCAGATTCCTCGCCCTGACCAACGGCCGGCCGTTCTGGGACCTGGTGCAGAAGTGCCCGCCGGTGCGCCGCCGGCTCAACGCCACGCTGATCGACCACGCGGTCCGCGAGATGCCGCCGCGTCCAGAGCCGCTGAGCACGATGGCCGACTACACCTCGTGGGCCTCGCTCACCGACCGCACCTACAGCGGCAGGCACCTGCCGCCGGTGCGCGCCGACGAGGATCGCCTGCCCGCCCCCGAGGTCGCGGCCGGCCTGTTCGCCCGCGGCGAGTCCATGATCCCGTGCCGGCGTTCCACGGTGCTGTTCGCGTACTTCGCCCAATGGTTCACCGACGGGTTCCTGCGCAGCGACACCAACGTCCCGCGCGACCCGCGCAAGAACAGCTCCAACCACCACATCGACCTGAACCAGGTGTACGGGCTCAACGCGGCGGCCACCACGGCGCTGCGCACGCTCGAAGGCGGGCTGCTCAAGAGCCAGCTCATCGACGGCGGCGAGTTCCCGCCCTACCTGTGCGAACACGGCAAGATCAAACCGGAGTTCGCCCCGCTGAGCGTCATCCAGTTCGACGAACTCACCGACGCCCGACGCGACACCCTGTTCGCCACCGGCAGCGACCGGGGCAACATCCAGATCGGCTTCACCATGCTCACGGTGCTGTTCCTGCGCGAGCACAACCGGGTCGCCCGGCTGCTGGCCCGGCGCCATCCGCGCTGGGACGACGAACGGCTCTTCCAGACGGCCCGCAACGTCCTCATCGTGCTGCTGATCAAACTGGTCGTCGAGGAGTACATCAACCACATCACCCCCTACCACTTCCGCTTCCGCCTCGACCCCCGGCTGTCGGCGGCGCTGGCCCGCGCGCCGTGGCACCGCGAGAACTGGGCGTCGGTGGAGTTCAACCTCGTCTACCGCTGGCACAGCCTGATCCCGTCGCGGCTGTCGGTGGGCGGGCGCGAACTGCCGATGGCCGAGACCCTGCTCGCCGGGCCGCTGATCCCGCCGACCGGCCTGGCCCGCCTCTTCGAGGACGCCTCCGGCCAGCGGGCCGGCCGCATCGGCCTGTTCAACACCGACCCCGTCCTGCTCCCGATCGAGACGGCCAGCATCGCCGAGTCCCGGGCGCTCGGGCTGGCCCCGTACAACAGCTACCGCCGGCACTGCCGCTTCCCGGCGGTGCGCCGCTTCGAGCACATCACCGCTGATCGGCGGGCCAGTGGTGCCCTGCGGGAGCTTTATCGCGACGTGGACGACATCGACCTGTACGTCGGCCTCTTCGCCGAGGAACCCGGATCCCCCGACGCCATCCTGCCCCCGCTCCTCACCAAGATCATCGCCATCGACGCCTTCTCCCAGGCCCTCACCAACCCGCTCCTGGCCCCGCGCGTCTTCAACGCCGCCACCTTCTCCCCGTACGGCATCCGCGTCATCGCCGCCACCCGCAGCCTCGCCGACGTGGTCCGCCGCAACACCCCGGAGGACCCGGCCCCACGCTTCGTCAGCATGTCCCAGCAGCCACGCCCATGAACAGCGGCGACGACGCGGCGCGTTCCGCCACGAACGACGGCGACGGCCCGGCGGACGCGGCCGTGGACGGCGGTGACGATGGCGTCGGTGCGGCCTCGAAAGGCGGCGATGACCCGGCGGGGTCGTCGCGCGCCGCCGCTCGCGAGCTCGTGGACATCGCGATCGCCATCCAGGGCGCGGCGACGCGCACCACCGCCGCCCTCACCGACGTCGCGCTGCTCCGCGCCCTGCCCCACGCCCCCGCTGCGGGCCGCTCCGCCTACCGTGCGCTGCTGCGGGCCGCCACGAACAGGCAGGGCCTCGGATACGCCCTCACCGGCACCGGCCCGACCATCGGCGCCATGCTCATCACCCTGGTCGCCAAAGCCGGGGGGATGGTAGGGGCCGAGAGTCTGGTCGTTCGGGTGCTGGCAACCTCGTTGCGGTTGCGCGTGGCTGCCGTGGCCGTCGACCACCCGGAGCTGACCGAGGACCCCTTGGCCGCCCGGCTCATCGAGGCCGCCGCATCGGATCGGGACCTGGAGGCCGTACGTGCGCTGCGTGCCCTGCTCAAAGAGCGCGGTGCGGTGCGTGCGCTCAGCCTCCTGGCCCCTGTCTTCGGCGAGGTGCTCGCGCTGCGGGCGCTGCTGGACGAGAACCCGCTCAACGACGCCACCGCCTGGCTGATCGCCACCGGGCGAGGCTTCGCCACCGCCGACCCGGTCATGGGCCTGAGCAACAGGGCCGTCGCCCTCCTCGACCTCGGCGAAGGAGCCGCCCGCAGGACCGAGCTGACCCCGGCCGAGTCGGCCCGGCTGAGCACGCGCGGGTCGCTGCTGGGCGTTCTGGGCAACATCGCCGCGATCGGCACCACCGGGCGAGCCCTCATCCAGAGCGTCGAAGGCCCCGACGGAGTGATCCGCCACATCCTCCAGGCGCCGGGCATGCGTGTGGGACGCCCCGACGGACGTTCGCCCCAGGACCTGCTCGGCGCGTTCAGCAGCGCCGTCCTGGACAGCAGCCCCTACAGCCGCGCCCTGGCCCAAGCCGTCGCCGACTACGGGCTGCCCCCGGACACCGAACTCGCGCTCGTCGGGCACAGCGCGGGCGGAGCGGCGATCATGAACCTGGCGCAGGACCCCGGCTTCTGCGCCCGCCACCGCGTCACCCACGCCATCGCCGTCGGCTCGCCGGTCGACTTCAAACGGCCCGCCGACCCGCGGACCTGGGTGGCCAGCGTCACCAACCAGCACGACCTCATCCCCACCCTCGACGGCCAGGGCGCAGGCACGTGCTTCGACCTGCACCCCGGCTGGTACGTCGTCGACTACACCGACTCCACCCACCTGTTCCCGCTCTGCCACGGCATCGAGCACTACCTGGCCAACCTCGCCGACGACCTGCCCGAAGAACGCGAGCACATCGACGAGCGGCTGAAGCCCTTCCACGGGCCGGTCGTGCGCTCCCAGGCGTACCTGCTGTTCGACCGGCCACCGGACCCGGGGGAGTTCCCCTTCCTGACCGTGCCCACGCACCCGGTCGAGACCTCCGGCGCCCCCGCTGACCTGCCGATCCGGTGCCGGGACGGCTCCGCGCTCACCGCGTACTTCGCCGCCCGCCCGGCGGTGGCGGCGCGGCTGCTGGAGGGCACCGGGCTCGTTCCCTTGCTGGTGGCGGGACGGGCTCTGGTCGGCGTGCACGCCGCCTGGAACCGGCACAGCAGCGTGGGCGGCCACCGCGAGGTGCAGATCGGCATCGTGGTCCGCGGCCCAGGCCACCGCCACCACCGCCCCCTGCGCCGGCCCGTCCGGCCGGGCTGGGGAGGCCTGCTCCGTAGGGCGGAGTCGCGTCGGTCCGGCGATTTCCTGCTCGGCTCGGCGGTCGACACCCCGATGGTGCGTGAGCTCGGCCCGCGGCTGTGGGGCGGTGAGACGTACCTGACGGCCCTGGACGTGCGGCTCGGCCTCCGGCGCGGCGGCGGGCCGGGTGCTCGGTCGGTGCTGGTCGCCGCCGACGGGATCTTCACTCTGGCGGGGAGGCTGGGCGCCGGACTGCCTTTGCCCGATCCCGGCCTGGTCGGTTACGTCGGCGAGGCCGGTGCTCTGTTGCGTTCGTCCGTGCGGGCGCGGGGGCTCGCCCGGCTGCACCCCGCGCCGTCGTCGCGGCTGACCGTCGAGGCCCGCTCGGCGCATCCGCTGGCACGGCGGCTGCGCGAGCTGGGGGGCGGGGGGGCCCGGCCGCGGCTGGGCCTGTCGGGCGGCACCCGCCAGACG